>NZ_JACETX010000005.1:39627-54797 GCF_014048425.1 Candidatus Liberibacter sp.
CACGCTGGATGACGCACGATCAGCCTCATCGGCATGGGAAGAGTTGTCCCTAGAAAGAGAGAGAAGCGCTTCGCAAGATTCTTGAAGGAGATCTTTTTTCCATGCGATGAGCTTTGAACTAAAGTACGCCAGATGACTGTCGGTCATGAATTCTCCCTCTTCCGAAAAGAGATTATCATTGTTTTCTCTATCATCAATCAACGGTTTTCTCCCAAAGAGCGGTCGCCATTTTCGGATCCATATACATATGTTTAGGACCCTTTCCAAGGATAATATACTGTTTTAAATAATAATTCATTATAAACAATCATTTTTTTGGAACATGACAGCGTAATTTTATCATCAAAAGCCTTTTTTTTTGAAAAGGGCTATAATTTAATATTTTTTGGTAAGTGCCAACGATAAATGAATGTGTATCCAGAGATGATTGTGTTACATGTGTATTCCTCCATTATTGAACTAGTATTCTCATTTATTAAACACTGATAATAGATCGACAAAAAACCAAGTGTTTTTTTATATCCTTTCTATATTTTTGTTGAATATACCCTGAATATAGAGCAAGAATTTTGTACCAAAACGTCAATATCAGATAGAGACAGGATTCCATTGGTATCTATTTTATGGTTTGTATTTCAAAATTCAATAGGAAACGGTTTTTATATCTAACGAGAACGGATTACATGATTATAAGGTATGCATTGTCCAGTCTGTTGAGAGAGGATGGCTTTTAAAAATATTGAATATAGAATCAGTTGTTTGATTTTAAGATTCGGTTTTCTTTGTTTGCTCATAGCGGGGGTAGAGGGAAAATGGAATCACAATATTTCTTATAGGAAATAAGATGACGATTGGAGGAGAGAAGGATCTCTGTAACATCTTCCCAAGAGACTCTTCCTTGTGTCATAGGTCAGATTATATATTGATGGCAAAGAAATTCACGCACAAATAATTTTTATCTGCGAAGTTAAAAATGCAGATATTATCTCTGGAATATGCTTGAAGAGAGTACTATTAATGCGCGTAATAAGAATATTTGAGTTTTGGCACTTTCTTTTGAGAAAGAATTGCTTTTACTTGCACACCATAAGATTTTAAACCATCAGTTTTCAACTTATCAGTATGATGTAGATCAGCTGTATATTGAGCGATGAATTCTAATCTTCCTTTATCTAAGGTTTTGGCTGTGTATACAGTTTTAGCGTTTGATGAACCATATGAGCCAAAATTTTTAATTTTTCTGGCTAATATCATTTGAGGTCCTGTTAGAATAGACTGATTCCCGTAAGCAGAAAACAGTCGAATATTATCCTCTATTCCAGAAAATGCTGTTTTAACATCCTCAAGTATTTTTAGCGAAGGTCCCTTGGCAATGGTATTTCCATTTATTACGAATTTGGTGCGGGATAGATCACGTAAAAACTGATAATTTACGTCTAAGAGACCTTTTCGCAAATTCATAAAGTTCTTATGAAGGTCCTGAGCCTCTTTAGCTAGAATTTTCTTCTCAATTTTATCAAAGCTATGCCATTTTGAATGGTTTAAAAGATTGGATATACTTTTTCCAAAAGGCTTGGATCTGTGAAATATATTTCTTGTTTTATCCTTGAAAAGGGTGTTTATTGCACCTTTTTCTAAGATTTTAGAAGATTTCAAAGAAGCATTTTTGCCTATATTTTTTGTTGCTACAAGGAGTGTTTCTGCAGCGCTAATAGCTTTGGTAGAAGAGGTTTTTGCAGCTTTTACCAAGCCTTTTTCGGGCAATTTTATTGCTCTCTTTGTGAGACTTTTACTTCCCTTGTATAATAATTCTAATCCGGGATCTACCGCTCGCAAAGATGCTGTAGCAAGTTCCTTGGAAGTTGTAGATATAGAGTCCTTAGCCAGTTGTTGAGAGGCTTCTTTTGCCATGATTTTGGCTGTTGTATTAATGGATTCAGTAGTTACGACACAAGCTTCTATACCTTTTATAGCAGTTTCCCCGCCTCTAATCAGAGCGCCCGTAGCCTTGCAACCTGCACCTATAACTGGGATAAGAGAGAGAGCGTCGGTGACTGCACTGAAGATGCCCCATCCTATGTTTCCTTTTTGAAACTCATGAATAGTTCCATAAATAGGTATCATGCTTATACCGACTTCTTTCGCAACTTCTAAATAAGGAGATTCATGCTTAATCAATTGTTTTTTGGCATCAATTGTCTGACCAGCTTCCGTTATTGTAGATGTGGCAAGATTCCTTTTTGAAATTTTATGCGCAGAGTTTTTGGCAGTATTTTCTATGTAATAAAGATGATTTCCATTGTTGGTTATTTCTGGAATAGACATTGCAATAATTCCTTTATGATTTTTGGAGCATGATCAGAAGGTGGCTGCCATTAACGCACGTAATAAGAATATTCTAGTTTTGGCGCTTCCTTTTGAGAAAGAATTGTTTTTACTTGCAGTCCATAAGATTTCAAGCCATCAGTTTTAAACTCATCAATATGACGTAGATCAGCTGTATGTTGAGCGATGAATTCTAATCTTCCTTTATCTAAGGTTTTGACTGTGTATACAGTTTTAGCGTTTGATGAACCATATGAGCTAAAATTTTTAATTTTGTTGATTAAGGCAATTTGAGGAGCCGCTAAAACTGACTGGTTCCCGTAAGCAGAAAACAGTCTAATGTCATCCTCGTTGCCAGAAAATGCTTTTGCAACATCCTTCATCCTTAGGTCTATATCTCCCTCCCTGGACATGATATGTCCATTTATTGTGTAATTGGCGCGCTTGAAATCAACTCGAAACTGCGGATCTATTTTGAGGAGGTCTTCTTGCATCTTCACCTTCTGGAAGTTCGTATGAAGGAATTCGGACTCCTTAGCTAGATTTTGCTTCTCAAGCTTGTCAAAACTACGCCATTTGGAACCTTTGAAAGGATTGGATATGTTTCTTATTTTCTCGATCAAAGAGCTTCCTGTTTTTTTCTTGAAAACGGTGTTTATTGCATCTGTTGCTAAGATTTTAGAAGATTTCAGAGAAGCGTTTTTTTCTACAATTTTTGCTGTTGGCAAGATTATTTCTGCGGTTCTAATGATTTTGGAAGAAGAGGTTATTATACCTTTTTCAGATAATTTTATTGCTCTCTTTGTGAGATTTGTACTTGCCTTGTATAATAACTCTAGTCCGGGATCTATTGCTCGCAAAGATGTTTTAGCAAGATCCTTGGAAGCTATAGATATAGAGTCCTTAGCTATTTGTTGAGAGGCTTCTTTTGCCATGATTTTTGCTGTTGCATTAATGGATTCAGTAGTTACGACACAAGCTTCTATACCTTTTATAGCAGTTTCCCCGCCTCTAATCAGAGCGCCCGTAGCCTTGCAACCTGCACCTATAACTGGGATAAGAGAGAGGGCATCAGTAACTGCACTGAAGATACCCCATCCTATGTTTCCTTTTTGAAATTCATGAATAGTTCCATAAATAGGTATCATGCTTATCCCGATTTCTTTTGCGGCTTCTAAATAGGGAGATTCATGCTTAATCAATTGTTTGTTGGCATTAATTGTCTGACCAGCTTCCGTTATTGTAGATGTGGCAAGATTCCTTTTTGAAATTTTATGCGCAGAGTTTTTTGCGGTATTTTCTATGGAAGAAAGATGATTTTCATTATTGATTATTGTTGAAATAGGCATTGTAATAATTCCTTTTTAATATTTATCTTCTTTCGTATAGAGATCTGAGATCTATACAGAGGATTTTACTTGAAAATATTTTTTGGAAGCTAATATGATATTTTTCAAATTTTCTTCATGTTGTTTAGCTTTAAGGGCTATGTTTTTTTCAGACATATTCGTTGCTTGTTGCTTTGAGAGATTCAATAGTATTTTATGTTGAATGTCTTCTCCATGAAGGGGGATATCAAAAAATTTTGAGGAAGAAAATATTTCTGAATATTTTTTAGAATCCTTAGTCAGTTGTTGAGAAGCGTCTTTTGCCATGATTTTTGCTGTTGCATTAATGGATTCAGTAGTTACGACACAAGCTTCTATACCTTTTATAGCAGTTTCCCCGCCTCTAATCAGAGCGCCCGTAGCCTTGCAACCTGCACCTATAACTGGGATAAGAGAGAGGGCATCAGTAACTGCACTGAAGATACCCCATCCTATGTTTCCTTTTTGAAATTCATGAATAGTTCCATAAATAGGTATCATGCTTATCCCGATTTCTTTTGCGGCTTCTAAATAGGGAGATTCATGCTTAATCAATTGTTTGTTGGCATCAATTGTTCGACCAGCTTCCGTTATTGTAGATGTGGCAAGATTCCTTTTTAAAATTTTATGCGCAGAGTTTTTTGCGGTATTTTCTATGGAAGAAAGATGATTTTCATCATTGGTTATTGCTGAAATAGACATGAGAATAATTCCATTGCTAAATAACTAAATATATTTTTTATAATTTAAATAATAATTACATATTACGTTACATATAGTTTTAAATATTTAAAATTTTATCTATAAATATAGTTTATTAAAATTTTAAATTGAATTTAATATTTGGTAACCATTATATAATATTTCTTTCAG
The DNA here is from genome assembly GCF_014048425.1 of Candidatus Liberibacter sp. GTDB lineage: Bacteria > Pseudomonadota > Alphaproteobacteria > Rhizobiales > Rhizobiaceae > Liberibacter. The sequence goes on from NZ_JACETX010000005.1 coordinate 44,193, forward strand.
TTTGATTAACTATTTTATATTTGATGTTTTATCTAAGTATATACGATTCATATAATTTTTAGACTATATAAAATATTATTTTGGTTTTGTTTTGAAAGTATTATTCAGTATTTTAAATATGATATATGAAGATGAGTCTTTCATAATCCCATATTGGGTTTCAAGCTTTAGTTGATGGCGTGATTTTTTTGTACGAGACTAAGTCCAGATCGGATCTTTTTATATAAAGGGATGCTTATATAAGGTGTCGTAACATGGTATTGGCATGCGTTGGAAGGAGATCAATCCTCTTGGTCTTTTGGATATCCCAGCTCACGCAATGCTTTTGCGTCACGAGCAGACACGTCTGGATATTCTGGATCTGAACCAACATCTTGGGTAAAACGCCATGAACGAGCGCATTTCTTTCCTATAGATGGTTTAGATTGAACGCTAACCTGAGGGATATCAACAATGCGGAATGAATCCTGGGGTCCTTCCTCATTCACAACTGTGATGTCTGAAGTTATACAGATTTCTGCGAAATTTTGTCCTTCAAGGGAATCAAGAAGAGACGAATCGGTGATGTAAACGACAGGAGATGTTTCTAGAGATGAGCCGATCCTTTTCTCCCTTCTCTCAACTTCTAAGGCGCCCATAACGACTTTTCGTATCTTTCGGATCTTTTCCCATTTTTCGGAAAGTTTAATATCTTTCCAATTTGTTGGGATGGTAGGAAATTGTTCAAGATGCACCGATAGTGCCTCTGGTTCCAAGCAAAGCCATGCTTCTTCTGTGGTAAATGGTAGCATAGGTGCGAGCCAAGTTATAAGACATCTGCATAATATGCGTATAACTGCAATGCTGGAAAGGCGCGTTAGACTAGAGGGAGGATCACAATACAGTACATCTTTGCGGATATCGCAATAAAAAGATGACAATTCAATATTAGAAAAATCCATCAGGGTGCGAATGATTTTTTTGAACTCAAAGGTATCATAACCATGGCGTATTAATTGATCAAGTTGGGTTGTTCGATGGAGCATCAGACGTTCAAGTTCTGGCATATCAGAAGGAGAAACGACTTTCCCTTCGTCATGTGCTAACATTCCTATCATCCAACGAATTGTATTGCGCAATTTGCGATATGCATCAACATTGGTTTGGAGGATGGTTTTTCCAATGCGTTGATCCTCGCTATAGTCGGAAGTCATCACCCAGAAACGTAGGATATCAGATCCTAGTTCAGAAATAATTTCATTAGGGGAAATGACATTGCCTTTTGATTTGGACATTTTTTGCCCTTTTTCATCTACGGCAAATCCATGGGTGATAATGGATTTAAAGGGAGCAGATCCACGAGTTGAGCAGCTTTCTAGCAGGGAATGTTGGAACCAGCCACGATGTTGATCTGATCCCTCTAAATATACATCTGCTGGCCATGTTAAATCTTGACGATTTTCTAATACGAAAGCGTGGGTGGATCCAGAATCAAACCATACATCTAGGATATCCTTTGATTGGATCCATCCTTCTGAGGCTCTTTCTCCAAGAAAAAAGTCTCGCATATTATCAGCAAACCATGAATCTGTCCCTTTATTTTTAAAAGTTTCCAGAATACGGGAATTGACAGCTTCATCCAAAAGAATTTCTCCTTGTTCATTAAAGAACAAGCAAATTGGAACTCCCCAGGCTCTTTGACGAGACAAGACCCAATCGGGACGTGTTTCGATCATGGATCTCAAACGATTTTGTCCTCTTTTGGGGAAAAATTTTGTTTTATTGACAGCTACAAGAGCACGAGAACGAAGAGTTGTGCCATCTCCCAAATTTTTGTCCATATACATGAACCACTGAGGTGTGGTTCTAAATATTATGGGCTTCTTTGATCGCCAAGAATGAGGGTATGAGTGTTTTAAAGTTCCTCGGAAAAGAAGAGACTCAGTGTGCATTAAGGCAGCAATGACCTTCTCATTAGCGTCTCCTTTTTCCCCAGAATCATTCAGGACTCGAGCACCTGAAAATCCTGGAGCATCGCTTGTATAAAATCCTCTATCATCAACAGGAGATGGAATTTTTGTATCAATGGAGTGAGATTGAAGGATATGTTTTGCTGTATTCCAAGCATTAAAGTCTTCAAGTCCATGGCTAGGTGCCATATGTACAAAGCCTGTTCCGCAATCATTAGCAACGTAATCGGCATCAATTAACGGTACTGCAAAAGTATACCCGAGTTTTTCGAAAGGATGAGAACAAATTGTTTTAGCGAGGTCTTGGCTTTTTACATCGCAAATGAATTCGATTGTTAACTTAGTCTTTTCCATAGTCTCCTGTGCGAGTGCTTTAGAAAGAACTAGTCGTTTCTCTTTGCAAGATGCGGGATCGCTTTGAGGATAAGCGATTTTATAGAGTCCATAGTCATAGCGTGATGAAAAAGCAATGGCTCTATTCCCAGGAATCGTCCATGGTGTTGTGGTCCAAATAACAATTTGTGCTCCGATCAAATAATCGGGAGCTGATTTTGCGAGGAATCCTATCCAGAGAGCATCGCTTTCAACGTCATGATATTCAATTTCTGCTTCTGCAAGAGTAGTACGTTCTGCAACGGACCACATAACAGGTTTTGTCCCGCGGTATATTTGGTGATTTTTTGCAATTTTGAGAAGCTCGGCTGCGATTTGAGCTTCTGATTTTTTGTCCATCGTAGTATAAGGATTTTTAAAATCTCCTTCTATCCCTAATCTCTTGAATTCTTCTGATTGGATTTTAATCCACTTGGAGGCAAAGTCTCGGCATTCTTGGCGAAATTCATTAAGTGGAACGTCGTTCTTGTTTTTCCCACGTTCAAGGTATTTCTCTTCTATCTTCCATTCTATTGGGAGCCCGTGACAATCCCAACCTGGTACATAACAGGCATTGAATCCTCGCATTTGAAATGAGCGAACCACGACGTCCTTTAAAATTTTATTTAAAGCATGACCTATATGGGTATACCCGTTGGCATAGGGAGGACCGTCATGTAATACAAAATTTTTACGATCAGCTGCAGTTTCGCGTATTTTTTGAAAGAGACGAATCTCCTCCCAGCGTGCAAGTAATGCCGGTTCTTTTTTTTGCAATCCTGCACGCATAGGAAAAGTGGTTTTTGGCAAGTACAGCGTTTCGGAGTAATTAGGTTTTTGAGAGGTTCTCATTGCTAGTTCATTTCAATCAAAGATCTGTAAATCGATCATAACACAACTATAGTAAGAGTATAAGGAAAAATATACTCCTTGTAAATATCCAAGATGGCTTTGCTATGTTATTAAAGAATATATTCCACAAGACCAATACAGTGCGAGAGAAAGGATTTTGCGGATTGAAGTCCGCAATACCAAGCGAAATTTAGATTAACAGCTACATGATCATTTTTGAGCATAGCTTCTTAAATGATCATGTAAGAAGAATCCATGCAATTAAACAATACTCCCTCACTAAGCTATTACTGGCTTGCCCATAATATTCTTGCTACCCATGCTATATCGGACATGTCTATGGTGTCTACGGGATAGCAACAGTTTAATGACATAAGATCAAGAGAGCGCTCTCTCCGGCTGATGAGAACTTTGGCAGTTATATCGCCTTCTCGAGGTTTTATCAATACGCGATCACCACAATTCACTTGCATAGCCGCATTCAAGATCAGGATATCCCCTTTTCGATAAAGGGGTAGCATACTGGTATCTTGGATTTGGATTGCATATATCCCGCTGTGGGGTGAGCGGATTTCGGGAACGCCTACGGTGTTCCATCTTTTTCCAATAGGGAATCCTCCTCGGTCAAAAAACCCACCTGCGCCACTTTGCGGAAAATCCAATAGGGGGATGTCTCTCTCTTTTTGTTCTGTATTTCCTATATCAGATAGTGGATATTCAAGAAATTGATAGATCGTTTCGCCTGTGGCTTCTAGTATCTTAGAAATCGACTCAGTTGAAGGCCAGCGATTGCGCCCCTCAGTTGCCGATCTCTTGGATTTATTGAAAGAAGTTGGATCTAGTCCTGCCTTGCGTGCAAGGCCCGAAGGAGTCAGGCTATGGCGTTTCGCCATTCGATCTATAGCTTCCCATATCTTTTCATGTGAAAATGAGGTCATGCTTCAATAGGGCCTTGTCTTTTGATTGCATTGCTGCAGACGTAAAATTTATTTTCTAAACTAGTTTTTTTCACGGAATAAAAGCCATTTTTATAACTCCTTTTCCATGATAGGAAACATATTAAGCTGAGGAATAACATTTTTTTTCTTATGTTTAGGCAATCGCACCCAATAGTAATTAATAGTTAATAAAAAAATAAAATAAAAAACTGAAAATGAGTATATCTTTAGTTTGGCGAGGAGTAAAGCTTAAAGGCAAGAAATATGCAAACATCTTTATGCGACAATCCCTATATGAAGTGATTCACAAGATATCCAGATACGACTTTCTTCTTCTTTTTTCTCAAAGGGATCGCTAATTCTTTTCAAAAGATACGGGTTTAAATACACGAATCTCAATTGAATAGTTCTGGTAATGTCATCCGATTTTTATTGCATATCTTCCAAAAGTTATTGTGATAATTTCTTTTTTGAAAGGCTTTCTAATATTGTGATCTAATAGAGGTTTGTTTTACAATCAGTGTATTTGATTTTACATAATATTTTCAGAACTAATTTTTGTATATCAAGCGTCGGTGATAGAGATATTCTATTTGTCACACGGCAATAAAACATTGAGATATGCCGCTAAAATTTTTGTTACTATATATAGCAAAATATTGTTTTAAATGGATATTGGGAAAACCCTCAAGGAGATTCTTGTCGCGATCTGCAGGCATATTTCTTCATCTCTTCCCATTGTATAAAATACGTTGTGCAATAAGCTCGTCGAAGAATCTTCTTCTAAAGAAGACAATCATATGTTTTGCTTCTTGCAATGGTTTTTCAAGGAAAAACGTATAAAGAGTGAAAATTATGCTGTCACATCTTGGATAAAATTATATGTTCAGCATAGCGAACTCTTCATCTCAGTGAGAGTGAATGATCATGGACCTGAAGATAAAAATCTAAATAGTTTAAAGACAATCATAAAAAAGATAGCCAATCTTGGTAAATGAGTGAATTGTTGCAAAAAGCATGGTGAAAGAAATGGAAATCTTCATCGTAGAAGGAGATTCAGCTAGCAGATCAGACAAGTAATCTAGAAATCGTAGAAATCAAGAGATTCTTCCTTTGCGAGGAAAGATTATGAGGTACAGAAATTCTTTGTTGATTGATCTCGTAAAAACTAGGACGACAAATGAATTTTCCTATATTCCATTTCAGTACAAGGTCTAGAACAGCGTGTGATTTAAATATGAGCATACATATTATTGGGATTAGGCACGACTGACCTTTAGACAAAGTGAGTATCTTCCTTGTTTTCATCAATATATAGAGAAAACATTTCCAAAATACCTTCATTGAGTCCGTTCACATCAGAGAGGATAGGCAATCACTTCAACTTTCTCAAATTATACGAGAGCAATAGATAGAAGTGATTTTTTCCAGGAAATAGCGCATTGATTTTGAGAATATTTTTCCAGAGAAAGGTTTTTTTGAGAGTAAGATGGAGGTTCTCAGTATACAGTGCGTTGACATGTATTCGCCAATTCTGCGATAATCTCATGGAGAGATAAGGTTCAATTGGGATCGGGAATCAGAAATATTGGTTTTTTTTAGGTTTTATCGTGTGGTTCGTTGGTTTTTGATGTATTCTTTCCTTGGAGCTATGATTTTTCCCCCGAGCGTGTCTTTCGCTGATTTTAAAGTTTGTAATCATACTAAGAATTTAGTGAGTATTGCTATAGGGTATCCATCTTCGAAAGGTGGATGGGTGACTGAAGGGTGGTGGCACGTTCTCCCTGACAGCAGCAGCAAGGATTGTGCTTTTCCATTAAAGGGAAGATTGGAGTCTCGATATTACTATTTATATGCTGAAGATATGGCGCGTAGGGAACATTGGAGGGGTGATATCCAGATGTGTATAGGTCAGCATGAATTTAAAATTCTTGGGATTGAAGATTGTTATGCCCGTGGTTATTCAAAAGTTGGATTTATTGAATATGATACAGGAATCGAGGAGGATTGGACTGTTGATCTAACCGAGTCATCTGCGTCGTAAGAGGGATGGAACAGATGCAAAGTCTTCGTAACATTAAAATTATTGCTACATTAGGTCCGGTTTCTTTTTCGGAGGATGTTATTCGGGATCTGCATGAAAAAGGTGCGGATTTATTCCGTATTAATATGAGTCATACCAGTCACGATGTGATGCGTGATCTTATCAGAAAGATTCGTACGGTAGAATTGAAGTATCGACGTCCGATTGGTATTTTAATAGATCTCCAAGGTCCTAAATTTCGTGTTGGTAAATTCGTAGCTTCTAGAGCTGTTTTGGAGCCAGGGCAGGTATTTGTCTTGGACAGTAATTCTGCCCTTGGAAATGCTAATCGTGTTTTCTTGCCTCATCCTGAGGTTTTTAAATCTATCAGAGAGGGAGATCGTATTCTGATTGATGATGGTAAATTAACGCTATGTGTACAGGAAAAAGGTGAGGATTTTATCAAGTGTAAAGTGGTATCTGGTGAATCGATTTCTGATTGTAAGGGGATATCATTTCCAGATACATTTTTGACGTCACAAGTATTGACAGAAAAAGATCGCGCAGATCTTAACGCGGCATTGGAGACTGCCGAGGTTGATTGGATAGCCTTGTCTTTTATTCAAAGTCCAGATGATTTATTAGAGATTCGTAAAATTATTCCTCAAGATCGAGGGGTCGGTTTGATGGCAAAGATAGAAAAATCTCAGGCTATTGAATGTATAGAGGAAATAATTCAATTGTCGGATGCTGTTATGGTGGCGCGTGGTGATCTTGGGGTGGAAATGCCGCTTGATTCCGTTCCGGGGATTCAGAAACGGTTAATTCGTATCGCGCGTCAATTAGGGAGACCGGTTGTTATCGCGACACAGATGCTCGAATCGATGATTTCATCACCTGTCCCAACACGTGCAGAGGTCTCTGATGTAGCAAATGCTGTGTTTGAAGAGGCTGATGCTATTATGCTTTCAGCGGAGACAGCCTCAGGTTCTTATCCTGTCGAAGCAGTGAAGATTATGGCATTAGTCGCGTCCTCTGCTGAGCGTGATCCAAGTTGGTCGGAAATGCGGTCGCTTCGCAAGATTAAGCCTAATGCAACCGGTGCGGATGTTATATCGTCAGCTGCGCGCCAGATAGCAGAAACGTTGTGTTTATCTGCTATTGTTTGCTATACCTCATCTGGAGCCACTGGATTGCGAGCTGCGCGAGAGCGCTCGCAGATAGTAATCTTGGCCTTATCTCCTATTCTTCAGACGGCACGTAGATTATCTCTTGTGTGGGGTTTGCGTTGTGTGGTTACGGAAGACGCTTGTGATTTTGACGACATGATTAATCGTGCTTGTCGTATTGTTGTAGAGGAGGGATTGGGAAATCCTGGAGATCGCATAATAGTTTCTGCAGGATTGCCAGCAGGAACTCCTGGTTCAACTAATATGTTACGAATCGCTTACATAGGATCAGATGGACTCAGTGGTGTCTAAAGTTTTTTATCAATTCTAGGGGGAATATGTCATCTTGGGTTCAGAACGGCACTCTACTCTATCTCATTGACAAAGAGATAGATAAGGTGGCACGAAAAAACTGGTCTTGTGAGAGGGAATATTCTATTTTATTATTCGTTTATGGCGGTTAAGAGTAATTGTCCACTCTTGAAAGAATATGATTATATACTTTTCCGATGCTACGCGCTTCTTTTTCAATGGGGAAGTGTTTTATTGCGCGTGCTCTTCCTTTGAGTCCTATGTTTAAAGTTTCTTTTCCTGCATTCATGAAGTGCAAGACGGATTTTTCAAGCGCCTGAAGATTTCCACGCGGGAAGATTACGCCGCCTTTTTCGTTTTTTTCTCCTAATAATTCTGAAAATACTCCAACATTAGCCGCTATCACTGGCACACCGCTTGCCATTGCTTCTAACGGCGTCAGTCCAAAGCCTTCATGTAATTGAGGAGCTACAAAAAGATCTAAGGCACGATACCATATCTCTATAGAAGATTGTTCATTTATGAATAATACGCGTTCTTGTAAGCCATTTTTATAAATACGCTCTTGGAGGTTTTTTTTAAATGTTGAGTATGCTTGAGTTGTTTTGCCTATAATTAAAGCTATCCATTCTGGATGGGCAGGAAGGATGTTTATCATGCAGTCAACGAATAGCTCCGTTCCTTTGGATTGACGGATTCGCCCAAAGCAACCAATGAGTTTAGCATTTCCAGGCATTTTTATATCACGCCGTGCCTGCGTTTTATCTTCCGGGGGATAAAAAAGTTTTGTATCGATTCCATGCATGATGATGGTTGCTGATCTTTTAATAAAATAGGCTGACTTTTTACTAGTAGCGATTACTGTATCCATACGTGAAATAAGATATTTGCTCCATTTTGTATGATTGCGTTGTGAAGATGAAGTAAAAATCAGTTTTAGGGGCATACGCAGTACGTCGCGCATTATCACTCCCATAAGCATTTCATTGTTGCGACGTGCATGCCAAATACGGACACTTCCTCCAGCTGGTTTTCGCCAGCAAGATAGCAATGCTAATATTCCAATGTGTTTTATGTTTTTAGGAAACCAATAGCCAAAGGCAACAATGCGTTGTCCAAGTTCACGTTGTTTTGGTATAAGATTTAAAAGACTTGAAGTAACACCTGAATGTCGTATTTTAAGATTGGGAGCAATGATATCCACGTTCCTCATATCAATAGATTGATACGATCGACGTGAATCAGATCCACAATACCTCAAGAACTTCATAGGACCTTTGACCTCCAGGAGCGTTTACTGCGATGGTATCTCCTGCTTCTTTTCCGATAAGGGCTCTTGCAATTGGAGATGATATTGAAATAAGTCCAGATTGAACATCCGCCTCTTGATTTCCAACAATCTGATAAACCTTTTCTTCTTCCGTATTTTCCTCTATTAGTTTAATCGTAGCTCCAAATGCAATTTTTGGTCCGGACATTTTTGAAAGATCAATAACTTCAGCGCGGGCTATGATATCTTCAAGCGTTCCTAATTTTCCTTCATTTTGGCTTTGTAATTCTTTTGCGGCAGTATATTCAGCATTTTCGGAAAGATCTCCGTACGAGCGTGCCTCTGATATAGCCTTGATGATTCTAGGACGCTCCTCTTGTTGTCTCCAACGCATTTCTGTTTGAAGCTTTGCCAATCCATTGGATGTCATGGGAATTTTTTCTACCATTAATGTGTATCCTTGCAACAAAAATGCCGCTTAAAAGAGGCATATGGAATTTATAATATTAGTTTATTAATAACATTTTCTTATTTTTCTTACATAAGATAAATCCTATGTCGCTTATAAAATATTATGCATGATTCGTCGTCCATATCAAAATAAGATATTACAACATTCCTTTAATAATCAACAAAATAGCTTTGTAGACTATAAACCTCAAGGCTTCCTGCTTTTAGTGCTTGAATGGCTTGAGCTGCCGCCTCTGCTCCTGATATAGTAGTATAGTATGGTATTTTTCTAAGCAAGGTAGTTCTTCGCAGAGACTTAGAATCTTCAATTGCCTTGTTTCCTTCGGTGGTATTAATGACTAAGTGAACTTGTCTATTGCTAATAGCATCTTCAATATGAGGTCTTCCTTCTAGTACTTTATTGATCTTTTTTGTTTCTAGCCCATGGGTAGATAGAAAACGAGCAGTTCCTCCTGTAGCTAGAATTTTAAAACCTAGATCTTTAAGGAGGCGAATTGTGGGGACTATACGTTTTTTATCTGCATCTCGAACAGATACAAAAACGGAGCCTCCGCGTGGTAAATCAACTCCTGTACCTAATTGTGATTTCGCAAAGGCTATAGGAAAATCACGATCAATACCAATGACTTCTCCAGTCGAGCGCATTTCAGGACCGAGAAGGATATCGATACCCAGGAAGCGAGAGAAAGGGAATACTGACTCTTTAACTGCAAAATGCTTTATTTTTCGTAAATCCGGTTTTCCTCCGTATGCTTTTGTAGCATCATCAAGACTTTCGCCCGCTATAATACGGGAAGCAACTTTTGCAATCGGAAAGCCAATGGCTTTTGCAACAAAAGGTATAGTGCGGGAAGCCCGGGGATTAGCCTCAAGAACATAGACCTTGCCATCTTTGATAGCGTATTGCACATTGATTAGTCCTCCAACATTTAAGGCTTGAGCCAAGGCTGTAGTTTGATGGATGAGTTCATCTATAAGTTCTTTTGAGAGTGATCGCGGTGGCAAGGAACAAGCAGAATCTCCAGAATGAATTCCTGCTTCTTCAATATGTTCCATGATACCTACTATTATAACCTGATTATCTTGGCATAAAGCATCTACGTCTATTTCCATAGCATCAGTTAAGTAACTGTCGAATAGCAGTGGATTTCTTCCTAGAAGAGTATTAATTTGCCCCGTCTTATCGTTAGGATACCGTCGTTTGATCTCTTCTGAGACAAGTTCTGGTAAGACTTCTAACAGATAATCC
>NZ_JACETX010000005.1:54893-61393 GCF_014048425.1 Candidatus Liberibacter sp.
TAACCATGAGAGGAAAACCAATTTCACATGCTACTAGTCGTGCTTGCTCTACTGAGTGAGAAATGCCATTCTTAGGTTGATTCAAATCCAATTCCATCAACAATTTTTGGAAACGATCACGATCTTCAGCTAGATCGATAGAGTCTGGTTGTGTGCCAAGGATAGGAATTTTATTTTTTTGAAGCTTCCTTGCAAGTTTTAATGGAGTCTGTCCTCCAAATTGTACTATTACCCCGATTAATTCACCTTTTTGTTGCTCTACACGTATAATTTCAAGGACATCTTCTTCAGTAAGGGACTCAAAATACAGTCTATCGGCGATATCGTAATCTGTAGAAACGGTCTCAGGATTGCAATTAATCATGATAGTTTCAAATCCTATTTCTTTCAAAGCGAAGGCAGCATGGCAACAGCAATAGTCAAATTCAATTCCTTGTCCGATGCGGTTAGGTCCACCTCCAAGGATGACAATTTTCTTGCGCTCGGAAACTCGATCTTCGGAAACGGATTGGTCAATAAAGCTCTTCTCATAAGTAGAGTACATATAAGACGTAGGAGATAGGAATTCAGCAGCACAAGTATCAATACATTTGAAGACAGGATATACACGCAATTGGTGTCGCATTTCGCGCACTTCACGAGAAGTCTTTCCGGATAAGATCGCTAGTCTAGCATCGGAAAAACCCATGGCTTTGATAGTATGGAAATTTTGATAATCTTCAGGAAGTCCATGTTCGCAAATGCGCTTTTCTACATCGATAATCATTTTTATTTGTCGAATGAACCAATGATCAATACTGCATCCTTGATGCGTTTCTTCCACAGACATGCCTAGACGCAATGCCTGTGCTACCATGCGCAATCTATTTGGAGTAGGGGTGCTAATGGCCGCGCGGATTGCGTTTTTATCGTCTCCTAAACCCAAAGCAGGTATACTGATTTCATCCAATCCGGTCAATCCGGTTTCAAGACCGCGCAATGCTTTCTGGAGAGATTCGGCGAAACTGCGTCCTATAGCCATGACCTCGCCAACAGATTTCATTGAAGTCGTTAAGATAGGTTCTGATCCTGGAAATTTTTCAAAAGCAAAACGTGGGATTTTTGTAACAACATAGTCTATTGAAGGTTCAAAGGAAGCAGGGGTTTTCCCGCCAGTAATATCATTTCCAAGTTCATCCAGGGTATATCCAACGGCTAATTTCGCTGCAATCTTTGCAATGGGAAATCCTGTTGCTTTGGAAGCTAATGCTGAAGAACGCGATACTCGAGGATTCATTTCAATAACCACGAGCTTTCCATTTTTGGGATTGACGGCAAATTGCACATTTGCCCCACCAGTTTCCACTCCAATTTCTTTGAGTACGGCGATTGAAGCGTTGCGCATGACCTGATATTCTTTGTCTGTCAGGGTTAAAGCTGGAGCGACGGTAATTGAATCTCCAGTATGGATACCCATAGGATCAACATTTTCAATTGAACATACAACGATGCAATTATCCGCTTTGTCGCGAATCATTTCAAATTCGTATTCTTTCCAGCCGAGAACCGACTCTTCTATCAAAACTTCAGTGGTTGGAGAGGCATATAGTCCGCCTTCGACAATTTCAAAGAATTCTGAACGATTGTAAGCTATACCGCCGCCTGTTCCTCCAAGGGTAAAAGATGGTCTGATAATCAGGGGCAATCCGATTTCGTCAAGAGCTTGCATGGCAACAGCCATAGCGTGAGACATATATCGTTGTTTTCTATCGTTCTCTCCCAAACTCCATTGAACTTCAAGATCGTCTAATGCTTTGTCGAGTTCTTTATAAGAGAGAGTTTTCTTCAGTTTTTCGCGTGCGGTTTCGTGCAGCTTACGATCTTGATCTTTAATATCCGTCGCATTAGCCAAGATAGATTTTGGTGTTTCCAGAGGAATGTTTTTCATTGCTTTGCTGAAAAGAGCTCGATCTTCAGCTTTGTCAATAACATCTGGTTCTGCTCCAATCATCTCAACTCCATAGCGGTCAAGAACGCCCATGCGTTTTAGTGAAAGAGCTGTATTGAGTCCTGTTTGCCCTCCCATGGTTGGAAGGAGTGCGTCGGGGCGTTCTTTTGCTATGATTTTTGCCACGACTTCTGGAGTAATAGGTTCGGTATAGGTGGCATCTGCCAGATCTGGATCAGTCATTATGGTCGCAGGATTAGAATTGACGAGAATAATTCTATAGCCTTCTTCCCGCAGTGCTTTACAGGCTTGAGTGCCGGAATAATCAAACTCGCATGCTTGTCCGATCACGATCGGCCCTGCTCCGATTATGAGAATAGATTTAATATCTTGACGTCTAGGCATATAATTTCCCTATAGAAGGACAAACAAAAATATCGTACTATTTTTTCCCAGAATTTTCTACATTGAGCGTCAATGTGTATTTTAATTACAGTAAACTTATCTTGTAGGCAACTCTGTTAATTTTTTTATTATATTTTGGTATTAGCTTAATAGATTGAAAACTTCTAGAGGAAATATTGGAGCGTGATTCTCAGGGTTAAAACCTTTGAGATGCTTGAGAATCTTATGAAAATCATTAAAACATTGGTTAAAGGCAGAGAGAATTTCTTTGGCAATTATGATGGTATGACAATGAGCGTACACTTAATCTCCAGCATATAGTTTACTATCCGTGCATCAAATAAACTTGTTAATGCCTAGTATATCGTAATTTGGGATAAGAGAATGGCAAGAAAAGATCTTTTGCATATTGATGACGGAGTGAAGGTGGCTCGTTTTCTCCTTTTTAGCTTCACAATACTGTCCTTTTTGATTGTTTTAGTTTTCGGCTTCGTGATGGATTTCAGAGCTGGTTATGAGTCATTGGTGTTCAACGTATCCGTTGGACTAGGAATAGTCATTATTGCTCATTTTGCTTTTTCATACTTGCAATTTTACCTTATAAGGGGTCTCGTTGAAGTTATAATAATGGGATATATATTGACGTTAGTCATTGTAATTTCTATGTATATGGCAGGACGTTTTAATATGCCTCTCATAGATGATAGACTCAGTGCAATAGATCAGGCAATGGGATTTTCTGGGAAAAATTTCCTCTATTTTTTAGATTCTTATCCTTTTTTAGAGAAAATTTTTTTCAATGCTTATCAATCTTTTATGCCTCAAATCCTTGGTTGGCTTATAATATTAATATGTTTAGGTCATATAGGGCGCGCATATGCTGCTATTACAGCATATGGCGTTTTATGTCTTATTGCGTCTATTATATCGATTTTCTTGCCGGCTTCTGGTCTATTCGTTCATTATGAAATACAAGCTAACTCCTTTCAAAATATCAATACTTATTTTGGGATTTATCATCTGGATGATTTTAATGCATTAAGGAATGATCCTGATTTTTTTTTCTCTTTTTCTCAGACGAAAGGGATAATCAGCTTCCCATCCGTCCATGCTTCAGTTGCAATATGGAGTATATGGACCTCTTGGGCGGTAAAGCCTCTGCGTTTTTTTAGTGTTGTTGGGAATGTTTTAATGATGATTTCAGCTATTACTCATGGAGGACATTACTTGATTGATGTTGTCGCGGGGATTGCAAATGGTGTTTTTTCCATTGCTATGATTGTGATCATAACAGATTTTTTGACGAAAAAAAAAAGAAATCTGCGGTTTAATCTTTCAAATTTTTAATCTATTATCAGGCGGTTTTATCTTAAGCGTTAATTTCAGGGTATTCTTAAGTTAGAGAAATCATATCTGGAAATTCTTTATTTGTTTCTTCCTGAATTTAGTAAAAAAAGCAAATTCCTAAGTTGATGTCATAGATTGTGAATTAGGATGTTTTTTGTGCGATTATTTGTTTGAAGATAAATATAATAGTGCTTGCAGAGTGATCCTCTAAGATGAGTTTTAGCCGTTCCCGTTTATGAACGGGGGTGTATCGCATGTCAATCAAGACGATAAGATGGTTTTGTTAATTATGGGATATTATTCTATAATTGCCTTTAAATAATTGATTTAAAAGTATTATTTCATTATATCCCCTTGCCTTTTTTGTGGATTTGGGATTGTCAATATACGAAGATATACGTTTAGAAGAGAGTCTTCCTAACGGTATACGATCGGCTCTTTTGGTATAATATTCTGTGTGTTGTATACTTTTCCATCCGTATATAGCCATGAATTCGTGGGACATTATTCCCAAAACGCATTTTCATTTCTGCAAAAAATGGTTTTTACACGATTATCTACTGAGGTTATGAATGTCGTCCGCTTATGGATGGGATAAGAGAAAAAATAAATTGCGGCTCATTTTTGATTTGCGAGACGGTCTTCCTCGTTGGCGATTGGGCGTCCAAGTTTTTTATCCCCCTTTTCTATTACAGTTTCATCTTTACAAGAAAAAGAAAAGCGCAATGAGTTTGATTGCGATTTGTTGGTGAAAAAAAAGCTCTTCCTGGAACAAAAGCAACCTTTTTGGTCTTGAGAGAAATCTCCAGTAATTTCGTGGTATTAATGCAGTTTGCTAGTGTAAGCCATATAAACATCCCTCCATTTGGTTTAGACCATTTTGCGGTTTTAGGCATATATTTTGATAGGGCATCAAGCATGCAATTGCATCTACGTCCATATAATTTTCTGATTTTTTCTATATGATCCTTTGATTGATGGCGTATCACGTGATTGATAACCATTTGATTTATTATTGGAGAATGAAGATCGGAAGCTTGCTTGATTAAAACAAGGTTTTGCATCAATTCAACGTTGGCACAAACCCATCCAATCCGTAGTCCTGGTGTAAGCGTTTTTGAAAAGCTACCAGAGTAAATGATTCTCGTAGTATTGATGTGACCTTTGCGTTTTATAGCAAGTGCTATGATTGGAGGAATCGATTCTCCGTGGAAACGAAGGGACTGATAAGCTCCATCTTCAATAAGAGGAACATCGATTCTCTCAAGAACATCCAAAAGATTTTCTCGGGACTTTTCATTGATTGTTTCTCCTGTGGGATTGGAAAAATCCGAAGAAATATACGCAAGCTTTATTTTTTTGCCGATAGATTTTTCTGCGGCTTTATATTCGTGATAAGAAGAGTTTTCTTCTAAAGACAGGGGATAATAAACAGGTTCATATGCGTTGAAAGCCAACAGAGATCCTAGGTAAGTTGGATCCGCAGTAAGAGCAATTTCGCCGGGAGAAATAAAAAGCTTCCCGAGGTAATCGAGAGCCTGTTGGGATCCCGATGTGATGATAATATTTTCGATATTGCAAGGAATGCCTATGGAATTCATTTGAGAAGCAATACATTCCCGCAATGGAAGATATCATTCGCTCATGAAATACTGAAGTGCTTCCTGTGGTTCGTCGGTTAGGATTTGATCATAAGCTTTTTTAAAGTCCTCATGAGGAAGTAGGCTTGAATCGGGAAGCCCTCCTCCAAATGAAATTACTTCTGGCATATTCATAAGAGATAACAGCTCACGAATTTCAGATTCGCTCATACGATTTGAGCAAATGGCAAACTTATCTTTCCAATCAAATTCGGACATAGGGATTTTTCCTTAAAATTTTCCAGAGCACTAATTTTTATTTGCAGGGTATTGGAGGTTTCCGTAAAAATCGATAGTCTAGCTTTTATCTTTTGTGGAGAGACGATTGTTTTAATCCATGGCATCATAGCATGGAGACTTTTGCCAATTTGTTCAATTTGGTGATTATCATTCTTGTTTTTTATTGCCTTGAAATTTTTAGAACCAGAACGATATTCCTGCATCCATTTTGATGTAAAATCTTCTGTTTGGATGTCCTGTAAGATTTGTTTCATCTCTTCCTTTATTTCAGGAGGAATAATGCGATAGCCAGATACATATTCTCCCCATTCAGCAGTATTGGAAATATAATGATTCATATTAGCGACACCTCTTTTATAGATAAAGATCAACGATAAGCTTCATTTCGTGAAGATGCTCAAAATAAATCATTTCCGGAGGCGTATCCAGTTTTAACGAGAGTTTCAAATCCCGTACGAATAAGCTAAGCCAAGCTACCACCACACAATATGGCTTGTTCTCCTAAAAGATCTGTTTCACACTCTCCTTCCTTAAAGATGATCGAAATAATTCCTGAACGACCGCTGTGCCGATACTATAGGAACAAGATAATACCAGAACAAAAGCTTTGCCGGGAAGGATTTTGATGAACAGCAATGAGTGATGGGGAACTCTCCCTCCTTGAGTGAACTGGATACATATAGCATCCCCTGGGTTCTTGGAGGATTATCATGATAACGTCAATTTTCTCTTGAGGGGCAATAAGCTTGAAATGAATATTAAGTCCGTGAGAAAATCCTAAGACAGGGACCATCTTTCATGTTCTCGGGAGTATATCATTTGCATATACATCAGCTTGAACCTCATAAGGTATCATGATCCAGATCAAATCTTCCCGAGCCACTCCCTCAAGAATTGATGTTACTTGGAATCTATCGTTTTTCGCTTTTTGGATACTTGTT
>NZ_JACETX010000063.1 GCF_014048425.1 Candidatus Liberibacter sp.
TCCATTTCGAATACCCCCACTGGCAATAAATATTGCATGTTTACAGTAAGGACGTGCTATTTCTAAAGCAAGAGGAGTCGGAATTCCCCAATCTTGAAAAAAGATTCCACAATCATCTTGCGAATTACGGTGATTTTCTACACGACTCCAGGATGTTCCTCCTCGTCCCGCAAGATCAAAATACTGAATCCCTGCTTTTAATCCCAATTCTATATCAGCAGAGGACATACCGCAGCCAACTTCTTTGAGAAGTATTGGAACATCAATCTCTGAATTGACCGCAGCAATTGCTGCGCTAAGGTTAGAAAAATTGGTGTTTCCTCCTGGTTGGATCACTTCTTGTAATGGATTAAGGTGTAAAAACAAACCGTCCGCTTCCAGAATATTAATGGCATCACGTGCTTCTTTTGTGCCAAAACCATAATTAAATTGAACGGCACCCAAGTTGGACAGCAGGACTGTAGTGGGAGCATATTGGCGCAACTGAAAGCTTTTAATAGATTCGGGATGAGAAAACATAACCCTTTGAGAGCCTACCGCCATTGCTACTTCGGTTGCTTCTGCTGCTATTGCTAGATTACGATTAATCTTGTGTAATATATCATGATTTCCCCCTGTCATAGAAGAAATAAGCAGGGGAAAAGATATTTTTTTACCTAGGAATTCAACAGAGGGATCGACGTCACTGAGTGCTATTTCAGGAAGAGCTCTATGTATGGGATGCCAATCGTCAAAAAAATGTCCGCCGCGATCTATTTTAGGATCTTGGCATAGGATGCGTATGTGATCAATTTTTCTATCCTCTGCCATATCTATTGTGCTCTCTCTAGCTGTAAATGTGCTTTTATGAGTTCGCCGGGATTAGTCTGAGAAGCGAGCAGGGATAGCTCTCCGCATAACACTGTCGCCGCACATATAGCGGCAAGGCGACGCGAATTATCTCCGACCTTGCGTTTTTCGCTGCATCCTAATTTAGCTATATTTTCTTTGATAGTAGGAATATTTTTGCCATTACCAATACTTCCCACAATTAAATTGGGAATCGTACAAGAAAAGTAAAGGCTGTCACCGCGCAATTCTGCATATGTCAAGCCTTGCGATCCCTCAACAAGATTAGCAGCATCTTGTCCCGTTGCTAGATAGTAAGCGAGCAACATATTGGCGAAATGGGCATTAGCTGAACGTATTCCACCTGCCAAAAGAGAGCCAATGAGATTTTTCTTCGTATTGAGATTGACTATTTTTTCTGGCAATGTGCGTAGATGTTTTTTACATATTTCATGAGTAAGGATAATCTCTGTTACAAAGTTTTTTCCTCGTCCCATGATTCCATTGACGGCTGTTGCTTTCTTGTCTGAACAAAGATTTCCGGAAATGGATCCATAACGCAAATGTGGCCAATGCAAAAGTATCCAATTCATAATTGCATCTGCCGCTTTTGTTACCATATTATGTCCGGCGGCATCACCTGTTAAAAATTCTAGGCGCAGAAAAAGAAGATTTCCGGCTATTTGAGAGTGCATATTGATAAAACGTGCAAATTGGCTAGTTGTTTCGACAATTTTTAGGATTTCTTCCTGTCTGCGCGATATCTCCTGTAGAGCTTTCAGAGCGGCTTCTGCATATTCTGCTTCCAAAAAAATCGAACGAGACATTCGCTCATCAATGAGGGTTGCGCGTATTCCATCTTTACAAAGCATGGATATGCGTGCGCCACGTTTTACAGAATGCCAAAGAGGGATTTCATACGTTGCAAGGGGGACGCTGATTGTTTCTTGGATGACGTTGCCAGTTATTTTTAGAGGTCCAATCCAACGCATGGGCATCAAGATGCTGGAATCTTCTTTATTCATCACCATAATTTTTGTTTATGACTTTCCATTTTATTTCATTTAAATACACTCAGCTAAAAGAAGATTAGCAAGTAATTCTAGTTTGCACAAAAAAATATTTTAAAAATTTGTTTGACATCTAAACATTGTGAACCATTTGAAATCGTCTTTTTTATAAATATATAGAATAGAACGCAATAAATAATGTTTTTGTTTCGTTGTATCAGAACATATAAAATTCCATTGATCGGTATAATGATTGCTTTTTATAGCAGAAGCGGATTGTGATCACGCTAGATTGAGGGAAAAATTGGTTTCAGGATAACATGAGGGATGTTTTTGTGCCTGTATCCAAATATTCAAGATCAACTCATTATAGATAAGAGATTGCGGGATTTTTCCGCAGATTTGAAAGATGTTCGATTTTATGGCTGATGAGAGGAAAGTTTATAATAAAGAAAAAGCCAAAGAAGATAGGGCAAGATACAGAATCAAGCTCGGATTTCATGTCTATTACGCAAGAACATCCAAAGAATGAGAGATTGAGGCACGCATTGAGGATCTTTGCTATGTTAGCAAGTGAACAAGAGGAAAATGTTGTAGGCATGAGAGAAAGAATAGACTTTAAAGTCTTGTATTTATCTTCTTTGTGATTGTATTTGCCTTTTTAGATGTGTGCGGTACTAGGACATAATAAATTACGTGTCAATATATTTTTTAAGTTATTAGCGTATACCGTAAAACCTCGCCCTAAAGGACGAGGGTTTCTACGATAGTGTTCAGTCTGTTGATAATGCTCCCGCTTCTTTAATCATGCGGATCTTCAATCGCCTGTGTCTTTTTGTTGTTTGAGGGCTAGCCCTTCATTTGCATTATTGAAATCGTTATCAAAATTTGATGAACACTCTTCTTCTTCTGTTTCTACTTCTTCTTCTTCTTCTTCTTCTTCTGCCGCTGCTGCTGCTTCTGCTTTTATTTCTTCTCTTATTTTTTCTTTTGCTTTTGCTTCTGCTTCTTTACTGAGAGAGAAACTAACTCTCTTTTTGGTCACTGTCGTTTCTTCTTTTCCCATAGATGATGTATTACCCATTTCTTCTGGAAGATCATCATCTTCGTCATCTTTTAAAAATCGATGGCGCCAGCTATCTCTTTCTTCACCTCTAGTAGGTGAGGTCTTAACCATTTCTTGCAGAGGATTATCCTCTTCATTTGTATTTTCCTGATCCTGATGTTTTTTATTTGATTCCCAATGTTTCAGCAACTCGTTTCTACGGATATGAGGATTCTGTTGTTGCATTGTTTTGTATGTTATAATGTCATCGTCACTTAGATCAGGATATTTTTTTTTGTATTTTGCTATGTCCTTAGAGTCACAACCTCCAATTGCGGCTACAGCAATCGATAAAAGAACAAAATATGATATTGTTTTTGTCGTTTTCATAGGGATTTTCTTACCTTCTAGTTGCAAAATATAAGAAATATTCTATGAGATATGTTCTATAGAACGCAATATCTAGATTAATTATTTAAAATAAATACAATTATTAATTGATTTGATGGTTAAGATTCACAAATCGCAGAGGCGTTTTTTTGCATTTTGCATTTTGCATTTTGTATTTTGTATTTTAAGAGCGCTATTCTGCACATCTTTTCGAACCAAAACAAAAAATAAGACAAGGATAGTTTTGGATAGCTTGTGTTGAGTGTTTGGTGGATGTATTAGATTGTATAGAAAAAGTTAAGTTATTGGAAAAAATGGGCAAAACCCTCAGGGAGACTGGAAGCTTAAAGGCTTGATATTTATCTCGTCTTAAAGAACGTCTTTTAACTCGTTCTTCCGATCGCAGTCAGTTCGAATCCTATATATCCTCGCCATGACTAATCCTCTCCATGACTAAAGCGTTGAGATCATGGGAGGTCATTCTTGCTCAAAATAGCTATGCCAAATCTTCGTATCCTTTTTAACCATGCGCATGACGTAAGCGTTTAGGGTTTCCTTATTCACTGGTGCAATATTCTTTAAGAGCGTGGAGAAGACTGTTATCAGAGGGAGAGGAAAGACCCTCTAATAGCCATCGGTATGCCAGTGCAAACAATCAAGAAACATATCATAGAAAGGGAATGCTTATCAGAAAATGGTCAAACTCGCCGACAAAGGATTGGTATTTTATCCAGAAGACGATAATGAAGCATATGCTATAGCTTTGATGGATTGCGTAATAGACAGCAAGACGGCTGAGATCGTTATAAAGCCATAGTTAAAGCCATAATAAAGGGG
>NZ_JACETX010000047.1 GCF_014048425.1 Candidatus Liberibacter sp.
TAAGGACGAGAGTGAAGTAGATCCAGCACCAGTGGCTCTAGCAACAGTGGATCCAGCAGCAGCACATAACGAAGAAAATCCAAAAGATTAATCAATTCCCGCTATTGGGTTTACCACCATTCATCCCGATAGCGCGGTTCGAGACGGCTACCTAAAGGAAAATATAATGAAAAAGTCAACAATATTAGTTCTTTTACCTGCCCTTTTAGCTTCTTGCACAACTAAAGTAGAACCTACGAAAGAGAAGGAAAGACTTACAGTAGTTGAATTCTTTAAGGCTCTTGATATTGCAAACTTAACTCCAAAAGAGAAAAAAAGGTTTGAATATGCATTAGACGACTATGGCTATGTTAATAAGGACGAGAGTGAAGTAGATCCAGCACCAGTGGCTCTAGCAACAGTGGATCCAGCAGCAGCACATAACGAAGAAAATCCAAAAGATTAATCAATTCCCGCTATTGGGTTTACCACCATTTATCCCGATAGCGCGGTTCAAGACGACTATTGAGGACTTCCTCTCCTCTGTAGTTGTTTTCCTATTAATACACTACGACGCTGGATAGAAAATATCATCGGAGGATTGCGGGCTATTGAATCTCTAATCTTAGACAGCAATCTAAGATTATTGCTGTAATGCTTTAATGATAGGCAAGACAGATTTTGAAAAATAAATACCACTACAGGATATCTCCTAAAACGGATACGGCTATCAGGTTTTTTTTATTTCCCTGATGGCCGTTTTTATACCAAAAATAGAAACAAATTAATGGCTGTCTTTTCCAATGCGTAGATCCATGATCGACGAAGAAAAAAGAGAGAAAGCTAGAGCCAATAGACGGAAATACCGCCTGAATAATCCCGATAAAGTTAAAGAAATCACCCGGAAATACCGGCTTAACAATCTGGATAAGAACCAACGAAGTCGTAAGTACCGTCTGAAAAATAAAGATAAAATTAAAGAAAGCCAACGCCGAAGCTATCTTAAACGGTATAACAAATCTGAAATAGAGATCCCAAACAATCCAATGGACTACACAGCCAGCGAAGAAAGTAAAGAGCATAACAACGTTCTACGAGACATCGAAAATATGTTCGAAAACTGAGAAGTTTTACAGCTCAAATTTGGGCTGTCAGATTTTAAAGGAACATATACAAAAAGGGGTAAAATATATCCGTGTTACCATCTCCCTAAAAGGGAATCTTTGATTTTAGTCTCTGGTTACGATATAAATTGGAGAGCTAAAATTATAGACAGATGGGCAGAATGAGAAGCTTCTAAAAGACAATAGATTAAAGTTCAAAAGACCCCATCTGCTACAACAATTATGCGGTTTCATAAACATCTTGAAGAACTAGCCAAGCAGGCAGGACTAAAAGAGAACCAGCTTTTGCTTAAGGTTAATCAAGGTATTGTAGGCATAACTGGAGTTAATCGGTTAGAAGCTATTATGGGTATTGAACACCTATCCTCTTCAGACAACGATGAATATCTAAATCCTACGAAGATTGGAGCAAGATTAGATACCCCGATCAAACCTGCAGAAGTCAACATACTTTTAACAGAGCTCGGATTGCAGGTTAGAAAAGCCGACAAAAAAAGGGATATATGCCAACACCTTATGGCGGACAGTTAGGCGCTAGAATAATGGACGTCTCTCAAGTCCATACTGGCGGGATCAGTTCAACAGCTCAAATGGAGTTTTAGAATCATTCCCTATCTTCAAAAAGAAATCAATCAAAGGGCAAATGAACATGCTTAATTTTATCTCTGGCTTTGTAACGTGCCCAATACTTGCCTTTATAAGGTTTAAAATCCTAATAGAATGGAGCGGAGAAAACAAACAAAAACAAAGGCTAACAAATGAGTAAAGAAAACAATACATATGATGTTAATGCTCCATCGGTCATATTGCATCTCAGTATGGTACAAGAAGTCATTAAAAGAATGGCTAACAATAGTATGTCTATGAAAATGTGGTTTAGCACTGGCATCAAGATCATTGTCGCTTACGTTACATCTTCAAACGCTTTCCATAGGTTTGTTGTCTTTAGTTCTTACTGTTATTTTTGCGGTCTTGGATATTAAATACTGAGCGTTAGAAAGAGGCTTCAGGGTTTTTTCCTATAGTGATTTTGTGTAAAAAATCCATCACAATACCATAAATGACGATGGTCTTTTTCTTATTGAACCTGAACAACATAGCTTTCAAAGTGTTGCAAAATCATTCTCAGTGCGTATTTTTTATATAATACCGATCCTCGTTTCTCTATTTAGTTAGTATCATATATGCTTAGGGAATGAATTGGAGAGGTTGAAATGAAAATAGCTCATGGAATTAAATCGCATGTTATAACCAATCTCCCTTATGAGCTTAAAAATTGGTATAAAACATATGCCAGTGATAAAGGCGAAGAGTACTGCATCGGAGTAATAGAGAATAAAATCAAGGAAATTCGTGAGATATACGCTAAAAACTACGAATTATCGCCATCAGAAACCGTGGACGTATATCCTGATACTTTAGGATTGGCAAATGAAGTGTTGCAGATTTTGCAGGAGCGTTATCGGAATAAAAAGGAAAGAAAGCTCTCTAAGATTTGTCAAAAACCTCACTAAAGGGACAAAATAAAAACGCCACAAGCATGCATGGAGCTTATGCTCCTCTGTAATCTTTGTTTCTGCTCAGGTTTGAGAGTAGTATGCGGTTAATAATATTACGTGTCGTTTTCCTTATTTTTATATTTTGTAGTAATGGAATCGTAAATATTTAATCTGAGATGATACAAATAATCATATTCGTATTCATATTTGTCGGATACGGACACGTGTTTAAGGTGTCTTTTTAGCACCTCTGACATATATCCTCTTCCGCAAGACGGTTCTAAGCAGGTTAAATCACTTGTATTTTCCCTATTTAAAACGTATCGCATCAAAGCCCTCCGTGTCCCAAGCAGGAGTAGGGAAATCATCTACGGTATTAAGATTTGGATTTCTGTTAGACATCAAATATGTAGACTGACAGTCAATCATTGACAGCTCTCACACACGTCATCATCACAAGACTTATTTGCTTGAGCAGTATCCAAATCCCAATCTTCCTTTGTCTTGGTGTCCTTTTCTACCCTTTGGTCTTCTTCCAACGCAAATTTCCATTTCACTCCTAAGTTGTAGGTATAACCATAACTATCACAGGTGTTTGTTGGTTTCTATAAAAAATATTGTACATTAGTTAAATATTTTAATTAACGGTATTTAATTAATGTACAATACTGTCCCGTATCTAAAAACGGATATCAACTGTGTATAAACTGCATAAGAAGCGTAAGAAGCGTTAGGAGGCGAAAATGGGGTACGATGAGAATGACGAATACGTCACTCAACCTGAGCAGTTGTTAGAAGACGCCGAAAGAGCCTTAGAGGCTCATGACAAGGTTTGCGATCCTGTCATTGAAGAGTTGCAAACAAGACCTCAAAGAAATCAATGAAAGCTTTTTATACGTGATCAATCGAGATGAGCTAGCAAGCGATCGTCTTGCCTCTGTTGAAGATGCGGAATATTCCTTGTCGGAATTTCAAAAGACAATGCTTAAATTACAGAAGATTTTGATTGAACGCGCAAAGATTGAAAGGGAAGCCAATGAGGGGAAGACGCTATTCCTGTGAAGACCCCTACGAAGATGCCAAATGGGATTATTGGGCTGCGCAAGGGTATTAAGAATTAATAGGAGGCAATAAACGACGGGAAAATTATCCAACATTTCATGGAAGAGGTTGAAAGGGCACATGAGATTGAAGAAATGAAACGCCCGTTGGAATACCGACCGACCATCACCAATAAACACCAAGGAAAATGCAGATGATTGAAGCTACGATATCACAAGCTATCAACATCAAAGACGCACAAATATTAGTAAACATAAAAACTGTTTATTATTTTGTCTTTTAACGAAGCCTTTGCAAGAGATAACCCGATAACCCCAAAATAAGCATAAAGAATAAGTATTTTTGAGGATAACGCCTAAAAAGTAAGACTAAGCCTTTTGTAAGTCATTGAAAACGCTGAGTCCAGTTTCGTCTTATTTTTACATAAGTGATTGATTTTAGGTAACAATGGCGGAAGGAGTAGGATTCGAACCTACGGATGGTTTCCCATCTCTGGTTTTCAAGACCAGTGCCTTAAACCGCTCGGCCATCCTTCCATATAACAAAACTATTACGATAATATACTTTTAATCTAAGAATGCCTCTATCAATATACAAGCTTTCTCAATATGCAAGAGAATTTTATGGTATAAACACTCAGACTTTGCGATCTTATAATGTTTTAAAGATAATTTCCAGAACAATTTGTCACATCTCTCATCAAACAAGCATATGTAATAGAAAAATCACAGTGATGCATCTTATCTCTTTTAAAGAGATTCTTTGCAAAACAAAATAGGAACATAAATCCATTCCTCTCATATCAATATAGGCATAGTTTCTGGAATTCATAGATTATTCAATTGCATTCAGTAAGTATATACTAAAATTTACGGAAGAGAAATATAGATACGCATCCGAAAAAATCCTAATCTCTTCTTATGCATAGAACGAAGCTGCAATGGCATTTAGTTATATGCTAAAATTGACAGAAGAAAAACGTCAATGCTCATCTCAAAAAAAATCTCCCACCTATTTTAAAAGGGTAAGGGATTTAACCAGAAATCAATATAGGTATTTTATCTTATATTCTCCAACAATAACTTTGGCTATTAACCATCCACGTCCAAGATAGCCTCTTCCTTGATCTTTAGAAAACTGTTGTTGCTTGGTCAATTAAATCGATCATTTAATCTAAAAAACCTAGTAATGAGTTGTATCTGAGATAATTGATATCAAAAAACTTTTAGAAATCTGATTGTTTTGTGGAAAAATGATTGCCAAGCTTTTCAAGCTTCAAGCCTTCTTTAGAAAACTGCCATCTTTCTGATAAGATCCTTTATCCAAAGACTTAAAAACTTAAAAGGGAAAAAATCAAGGTTTAGCTTAATCCCTCATCCCCCTCATCTACCACAAAGGCGATGGATTATTTTAAAAGAACCGTCAATTAACTTATCGAGATCCTTTAAATCTCTCTTAATTTTAATAACATTTTATATCGGAAATGATCAGCTGATAAGTTCTTCTGATCCATATGATTTTTGAAGCACAGAAGAACCTCTCATCCCAAAATAAAGACCCATTGTTATGATCATCAAGGAAATGGACAACATGACAAAGGTCAGCGTCATAGGATATGAACCCATAAAGAGAGCAATCAAAATCGGTGTTGTTGCTCCTGAAACTGCAAAGGCAGTATTATGCGACAAAGAAATCCCCGAATATCGCACTCTTGCAGGAAAAAGACGAACCAAGATATACGGAAAAGCTGCTGTCATTCCAACGAAAAAATGGGTGATAGAATACAGAATAAAAAGCCATTTTTCCGTTAAAACTCCCAATCCGAGGCAACTGTAAAATATCGCAGATGAGACAGCTAATAAAAATCCCCCGCTGATCAAGAACTTACTAGGAGAAATCCGATCAATTAACAAACCAGAAAGACACATACCTATAAGACAGAAGAACACAGAAATCAGATTGGAAGTTACAGCCGTAAATTCGTTAAAAGCATACTGTTTCTGCAAGAAAATTGGTGTCAACATCGTGAGAACCATAGTGCCAACTGATGTAGACCATGATAAAAGAAAAGCAATGATCGTTGATGATAGATGTTCATTCAACACGTTTTTGAGTGGAAATTGATACTGCGCAGCTTTCATGTTTTTTATTTTTAAAAACACGGGTGTCTCTAAAATACAGCGACGCAAAACAATAGAAATCAAGCCAAAAAATCCGCCGATGATAAAAGGAATACGCCAAGCATAAGATAAAACCTCTTCTGGACTAAAATAATATCGAAGAATAGTTGAAATCAGCGCCCCAAAAAATATACCAAAATGCAGTGCTGTAGCTACACAACCACAGGAAAACCCCACACGACGAGCAGGAACATGTTCAGAAATAAACGTCCACGCTCCAGGGACTTCACCACCGATAGCTAGACCCTGCAAAATGCGCAATACAGTCAATATTATTGGAGCTGCAATACCAATTGTTTGATAGGTTGGCAGAGCTGCCATAGCCAAGGTAGCAAAAGCCATCATAAAAATAGAAATGGAAAATACGCTCTTACGTCCTCGTATATCTCCAAAATGCGACAATACAATACCACCAAAGGGACGGGCTATATAGCCTGTTGCAAAAATTCCAAAGCTCTTAAGCATAAGGATTAAATCTGAAGTGCCTTCTTGTGGAAAAAATAGTTTGCTAATAGTCGGAGCTAGAAACACAAAAATGATAAAATCATAAAACTCAAGGGCGCCACCAAGAGAAGAAAAGAACAGGTTTTTATGGTGGTTTTTTAAAGAGTATTTCAATGAGTTATTTTCATTGTGACCAGCAGACATATTTCTATACCTTCCGTACATCCAAAGCGATTGTTTTAATAAATAATATGATCAAAAAAATAAGTTATTGTTTTTACAAAATATTTTTATTTATTGAGTTTCACACTCTTTAAGGAGAGGAATAAAATATATTCCTCTCCTTAAAGAGATACAACTCTAAAATTAACCTGATACCAATATTTCGAAAAAAATAATATAAAAAATAAAGCAATATCAATGGCTTCATTGCCCTGAACCCAGAATCAGATCTTGTGGATTTTCCAGCACCTTTCAGATTAATATCCGTACCTTTGTAAGCCATTTTTTAGAGATTCCATCGGTGAGTAAGAATCCTAAAATTTGTTAAAATACGAAAGAGTTAAGAATATGACGAATGTTATAGAAAAAGAAAACAAGCTCTCATTCTTGTCTAGAATATTGTATCATACTATGAGAGCCTGGCTATTGATCAACTTGAAAATAAAATCGACAAGTTTTCTGATAAGATGGGCGCATGCTTTGAAAAAGTAGACGCACGATTTGAACAGCTTTTTAAAGAGATAGGAAACGTTCCTGTTGAAATGCGAAACATGATTTGGAAAATACTCTCTGTGATTGCCGTTATCATGACAGTTTCTGCTGGATTGCTAAGGTTTTCTACTG
The DNA here is from genome assembly GCF_014048425.1 of Candidatus Liberibacter sp. GTDB lineage: Bacteria > Pseudomonadota > Alphaproteobacteria > Rhizobiales > Rhizobiaceae > Liberibacter. The sequence goes on from NZ_JACETX010000047.1 coordinate 7,135, forward strand.
GATTTGAGACTTTATAGAAAATCGAAAGAGTAAGAAAATATCATTGACTAAAGGACAAATGGATAATCTACCACTCTAGTCCCCTCCTCTTCTCCTCAATGTTATCTGTGTACCAGAATCCTCAAAACACAAGCGATTTTTTTGAGCAGATTATTTCTGCAGAGAACGAAGTCAGTGCGAATAAAAGGTTGGTTGTCCATCATGCCTGCCTTTGAGCATCCATAGTTCTGGAATTTTGGTATGGAGAGCAAAAATAACACACGGCATCATCATCATGAAGCTCAAAGGAGAGTTATTTTACATGCTGTTTTAAAAACAGCTGTCGTTATGGGGATTATTGGCGTAATAACGCGGCTAAAATGGAGATAAGATTATAAACGCGAGATATCTACACTCGCAACTTATTATAAGACAGAAATGCGTTACTCTTTAACAATGATCTGGTATCCACTTTGCGTAATAGATTTTCCAATATTCCGGAAAGATTCAAGAAAAGCAAAAATATTGTGTATATCATAATAGTGATTGGGAGAAGAGGCGCATGTTTTCAACAAATATTGCCCTTTCTTAGGCGCATGAATGGATACAGTAAATATTTTGATAGATTTTTCTTTGGCTTTTGCGCATATTTTAAGAGTTTCATCATCATCTTTTGCAAGATTATTAACTCCATCTGTCATAAATATAATATACTTCTTGGATATCTTTGGTATTTTCTTCCGAAATAGTTTTTTGAAAAACTGTTCTTCAGGCATCAAGTGCTTATACGCTTTCCGCATTGCAGGATAAGAATTTGTTCCTGTGAACAGGATAGCTTCCAACTTGTTTTTAGTGTCTTGCCTTATTTTTTCTGTTCCCCATGAAGGATGTAATTTTTCTTCAATATGTTTAGTATATTTGATCATCCCGATGTAGAATTTTTCTTTTGCTTTAGGAAAGAGATCAATATCATCAAGCAAAAGAAACATGGCTTCTTTAAGGGCATTAATCTTCGATTTCTTTTTGTTTTGTGGGCAAATATTTGTCGTAAATTTTTCTGGATCCTCATCCATAGGACAAGTCATTGAACCGGAAACATCCACTACAAATTCTAAAGCAATCGGATCTTGTGCCTCTTTTTTATCTAGTTTTATCAATACAGGAATAGAAACCACTAAACGACGTATATCGTTTTTAAAAATATCTCCTAGTAAGTTAAAAGTATACTCATAAAATAATTTTAATCTTATACTATAATACGTGAAATTATTTGACGAAGATGGTGCTTTAGACCAATCATCTTTCTTGGATCGGACGATAGAAATTTCGGCATTATTTATTATAGAAGAAATCCCTTCCCGATGAAAAAGTTTGATAGGCAGCAATTCTTTAAGATAGTTTTTGATGACTTTTTTTGTATTGTCTATTATAGCCCTTTCGCTACGATCTGTTAATGGCATATTCAAATGGCTAAGATACGACACCATCTGTGCCGCTCCAGCCAATGTAGCTGCATGACCGGAATCTTTCATATGCACTTTTCTAGTATGTAAATCAAATATACTAATTGCAAAATAAACGACTGGAACAATCACAAGT
>NZ_JACETX010000064.1 GCF_014048425.1 Candidatus Liberibacter sp.
TTGTTGAAGGGGGCTAATGATTCTATGAGGTTTGTCCAATGCGTTTGGTAGAGGACTGCTATATCTTTTGACATGGTGTTATTCCTTTGTATTGGCGTTGAAAATCGATATTAAGATTGGTATTTGCGTATGAGATCAGCTTGTTGAGCACACAAAACATTGAATTCTATTTTTGCTTTCGCATCCCCCTCTGCTACTTTCCGAGCAAGAGCAGTTATTCTGCTTTTGATCTTCTCTAGGCTTCCTACAGCCTGATTTTTGTTCACGGCAAAAGACGCACCCTCCAGTAAAGCGGATGCCATACTGGAAACTTTTTTAACCGACTGGACAACGTCGTCGCCTTTATAAAGCAAGGCATCGAGTTGACCATCACTCAGCCCAAAATGCTTCGACAAAGCCGCAATTTTCTGAAACGTGGGCTTAAGGTTGAGACCCAATTCAGCACTTAATCTTGCAAAGTCTTTCTCACCTTGAACCCTCTTAGCTTCTTCTGTTTTGGTGTGGATATCAGCCAGAGTTTTAGCTACTTGTTGTGCTTGCCATGGAGAACAGCCACCTGATAACAGGGCTTCTGCCACCATAGATTTTACGTCTGTAGGAAACTCTCCGAAGCTATCCATGTCGTAGTCTTCAATGGTTTTTGCTCCGCCGATAGTTTCTTTGTACTTGGCGACGTCTTCAGGAGAAGATGATTCATCGGGAACTTTAAAAGGCACATAACCCTCTTCCTTGATGCCCTCAAACTTCTTCGCATGCTCCAGCACGTCCTCAATGGATGTGAAGTTGTGTTTCGTGACAAGATCCAATAGATCTTGACTCATCCCATCTGTCCATGTGGTGTACTGCTCAGATGCCTTGACTGTATCTGCCGTCACAGATTCGTTGGCCATGGCCTTTTCCAGAGCATCTTTAATAGTAGAACTACCAGAGGTTGTATTGTTTTCCAGAGTTGGAGCGGGATTATTGCTTTGAATATCAGTCATTTTTCATTCCTTGGTTGGTGGGAGACAGGGCATATATTCTCTAAAGTGCTTCGCTATAATTTCTGCTTTAACGTATATTTCCGCTTCTTTTTCAGCGGGGGTGTCAGCCATATGATGCAGGAGAAAAAGAAATACCTGTCTCCTGCCCTCCATGACCGATGCTTCATGAGGATCGCTTCGCCACGTTGACCTGTTAGCACTACAAAAATTCGCTAGATACGATAGGCATTCTGTGGCTTCTGGACGTTTAAGCCACGTTTGGAAATTGCTTTTCCTTTTGCAAAAAAGACGTATTTTCTCTGCCAGTAACCGCCCGTAAAACGCTAAAAAGGTTCCTACATTCATTGTGCCATAGCCCCCTCTGCTTGTTGTGCTTCGGTCATCGCTTTGACCATGGATGCTATGCCTCCTGCGTTCTCCATTTTCTGTTGATCTTGTTGTTGTGCCTTCCTTGCTTCTCCTATCTGCTTCATTTCCTCTTCAGAATTGTGGCAAGACTGTGGCAGATAGCCGTATTCAGCTACTTTCTGAACAATCTTTTGCACTTTGACGCTGTCTAAAGCCGATGGATCCCCGAACTTCGTAGCTATATCAACCATGACGTTGATAGCTTGAACCATGGAAGAGAGCTGGTCTGCCTTCTGGTAACGAGCCAATGGAGACTGATATTGAATATCGTATTCAAAATGAGGGCTCTGCAAAATGTCCAAAACCATAGGGGTTGGTTCGGGCAAGAACTCGCCACTGGCAAACATGATATCAATCATTCTATTGAACATCGGAGCGAGGAGTTCTGCTTGTTGTCTTCCCATGACATGCGACAAGAAAAAGCTCTTTTCACTGTTTCTCTCACTGACTTCATGCGCTGTCATACGATCACGACTAGAGAACAACTGAAACAAATCCAGAGCGTAAGCCTCCTTAATTTCGCTCTTGAGCATCTCTATGGTTTCGTTCGCTCCCCTATAATTTCCAATAGGAAGCTGGTCTATCATTTTTGAGCCATCTGAGCGCATCATACCGTGGAGAATAGAACCCGCATCAAGACTAATATCGTCTTGCATCATGCCCTCATGGGCTGTCAGAACAACAGGGTGTACGCTTCTCTCAGATGCTTCAACAGACGTTGATACGAGTGTATTCAAGGCTTGGCACGACGGCAAAATTTGCCATGCTGGCGAACGTCCGTATATTTCGTCAGGAGCTATGATATAGCGAGTGACGATATAAGGCATAGTATGGTAGTTCTTGGTTTCCACTATATGCAGTGGATCAGAGCTAATCTCTCCCTCACTACTCGCCTCAAATACGATGGATTTAAAAGGAAAGTTCCCCGCATACGAAGGGTTAGGAAAGACACCATGCACAAATTCATACTTCTTCGTGAGGATATCGTCGCCTCCTTCCTGAAGAGTCTGTCGCTTCTCTTCTGAAAGGTTTTCTTCTCCCCATTTCCTAACGGCTTCTGGCAAGGTATAAGAAGACTTAACGAAGACCGTATCAGCTTTGTTCTGATCGTTTTCCGCAAAATACATATCCCCTAACGGAATACAGCGGAACGAAAATCCTACGACTTGGTTGAGATGATTTCTTCTAGCCTCAACCCGCAAACATCCTTTTCCAAAGCTACTAAGCTGGAGGAATACCTCATGAATATTGGCAGTGAAATGGGCTTCTGGATCAAGTATCTTCTTTTGAACCTGCTCTGTCAGCTCTTCCATATATTGCTTGATTTCTGATGTAGCCATCTCTTCGGAAAAATCAGGTACATTCTCGTCTTGCTTAAGACCTTTAAAAATCGCTTTGAGATTGTCACATTCTAAAGAAAACCAGTTTCTCCTTTGTGGCGTTAAAAGCTCTTCTAGCATACCAGCATGACGCAAATTAGCATTAGAGGCTGTTGCATCACTGACTGACTTATCGATAACTGGAGAGATGTTCCTGCCTCCAAAAGCCCCTTGATACTTCGGGAGGACATAACGAGCTATATTATCCCAAATCGATTCGACTGAATGTCTTGTCTCTTTCAGGTCATTGTATTGCGCTATGATGACTTGAATAGCTTGATGGTCAGCATCCTTCGTGAAGCTGACTGTATCTTTTAATTGGGTGATTCTTTCTAAGATTTTAGACATTAATCCCCCAAGCTCATGGTTTTAGCAAAACGGGCTTTGCTGATTCTGATTCTTGATTTGTTGACACGGGGCAAGGACAAGTGAAACGTTAGTGCTAAAGCATCCGACCTATCAGGACTTGGTATACCTTTAGCTCTGCTCTTTTCTTTACTGACCAGTTGAACTTTCATTGACGAGATGTCTTGTTGAATGCTGAGAAGGTCTTTCCTCAATCCATCGTCTTTTTCGAGGCTTCCATGATTGAGCCACTGGTGTAGGAGGTAGTAATTCTCAGCTCTCTTGTTGGCGTAATGCTCTTCGTCGTTAGGTTTTCTCTGTCCGACGTATTCATGAACATTGAATCTTAATCTCTGCAACCCATAGAAAACACCATTTCCTATACCGTTTCCATCAACAACAATGGCATCTGGATTGTACTTGTGGATGAGCGAAGTAGCCCAACTAATGATCCTATTTTGGTCTTTTTCTCTCATGGCTTGAAGAGGAATAGATTGAGCATCCAAACCACGGCGGAATACGGCAACGGTTGAATCCTTCCCCCCACCCGCTACGTCTAGCCCCATGATTAAAGGCTCTTCCTCATCGTAGTATGGTTCTCTTTCTTCGGCTTGCTTAACGCTGGATGCGGAGAAAAATTGATCAGTGTCTTGGAGTGGAAACTGCCCGTAAACATCATGGCGTGCAATGTTCGAATCTTCGCCATACTGACGGATCCAATTGTGATAAACTTGATGGTCTATGCCCTCGACATCAAAGCCACTGATATGTCGCTTTATCCAGCCGGGTGAATCTTTGTCGAAGATTTCAAAGAACGGTCCGGTTCTTCTTCGTGGATTGGAGAAGACAAGCCACATTCTATTGACGATGTCTTCTGTGAAAAATCCCTCAGCTGTCTTGAATATGATGGATGGTAT
>NZ_JACETX010000035.1 GCF_014048425.1 Candidatus Liberibacter sp.
GAAGGAATGGGAGTGGATTGGGCTATGGCGGAAGCTTTGGCTTTTGGTTCTCTTTGTATTGAAGGTTATAAGGTGCGTCTGTCTGGGCAGGATTGTCAGAGGGGTACTTTTTCGCAGCGCCATGCAGTCCTGTGTGATCAAAAGACTGAAGAACATTATATGCCGTTAGCACATCTCTCGTCGGATCAAGGGTGTTGTGAGATTGTAAATTCCATGCTTGCCGAGCAGTCGGTTTTGGGATTTGAGTATGGTTATTCGATGGAAAATCCCGATTCTCTAACTCTTTGGGAAGCACAATTTGGTGATTTTGCAAATTGTGCGCAAGTTATTTTTGACCAATTTATTTCTTCTGGAGAACAAAAATGGTCGCGAACTTCGAGTATTGTTTGCTTGTTGCCACATGGATATGAGGGGCAAGGCTCAGAGCATTCTTCTGCTAGATTTGAGAGGTTTTTGCAAATGTGTGCTGAAAATAATATGCGCGTTGCTAATTGTACTTCTCCTGCGAATTATTTTCATATTTTACGTCGCCAGATTTGCGGTGGTGTACTTAATCGTAAGCCGTTAGTTTTGATGACGCCAAAATCATTATTGCGACATAAACGAGCAGTTTCTTCTCTTTCGGAAATGACCTGTGGGAGTGCTTTCTGTCCTGTTTTATGGGATGATGCCGATGATTCCAGCAAAGGTTCGATAAAACTTGTAAAGGATCAGAAAATTCGTCGTGTTATACTGTGTACAGGAAAGGTATATTACGACCTTTTAGAAAGACGTGACGCACATAATATTTCTGATGTTTACTTGCTGCGTATTGAGCAGCTTTATCCCTTTCCAGAGGATTTGGTTGCAGAAATTTTATCGCGTTTTATAAATTCTGAGATGATTTGGTGTCAAGAAGAGCCCCAGAATATGGGAGCGTGGAGCTTCGTTAAACCTTATTTGGAGGCGATTCTTTTGCGTATTGATGTGACACATAAGCTTTTTCAGTATGTTGGGCGTCCGGCAGCGGCTTCTCCAGCTGTAGGTTCGATGTTTAAGCATATGGAGCAGTTTCATGCGTTTATTGAAGAGGCTTTTTGTAAGGAATAAAGAAGATATTGAATAAAGATTTTGGGTAGAGTTGAATTTTAAATAAATGGAAGTTGAAGGTTATGGTTGTAAAAATCCTTGTTCCCTCTTTGGGAGAGTCTATCAGTGAAGCAACGGTAGGTTCATGGCTTAAAAAGGTTGGTGATTTTGTAAATAGCGATGAAACTTTGTTGGAGATTGAAACGGATAAGGTGGCTATTGAGGTGCCATCTCCTGCTTCAGGAATATTAAGTGAAATTTCTATCACGGAAGGTCAAATGGTGGAACCAGGTGGCTTTCTTGGATATATTCAGGAGAGTTCATCAGGAGATACAGATTTTTCAAAGAATCCTGTCCAATTGTCTCAGGATCTTTCTGAAAAAAGCATAATTTCATATCAAATGCCGCAATCTCCATCTGCAGCTAAAATTATGGCAGAGAATGCCGTTGAATTATCTGATGTCAAAGGGACGGGAAAGAGAGGGCAAATACTGAAGTCTGACGTTGTATCAGCGCTTTCCACTCAGGTTATATCAAGTATCTCATGTAAAGATTCTATTGAGAGCAAAGCCACTTCCGGCGAAGAGCGTATAAAGATGTCTCGTTTGCGTCAAATTATAGCTAAGCGTCTTAAAGATGCTCAAAATACAGCGGCTATTTTGACCACTTACAATGAAGTTGATATGTCGCGCATACTTGCGATTCGCAGTCGCTATAAGGACTTATTCGAGAAGAAATACGCGGTAAAATTAGGCTTTATGGGTTTTTTCATTAAAGCAGTTTGTCAAGCTCTGCAGGAAATTAGAGGTATTAATGCAGAAATTGATGGGGACAATATAGTTTATAAAAACTATTGCAATATTGGAGTTGCGGTTGGCACGGAAAAGGGACTCGTTGTTCCAGTTTTACGACATGCAGATCAGATGAGTCTAGCAGAGATTGAAAAGAGTATCAGTCGTCTTGCAAAGTTGGCGCGCGAAGGAAAACTTTCTGTTGATGATTTGCGGAATGGTACATTTACTATTTCAAATGGAGGAGTATATGGATCACTCTTGTCTTCTCCGATACTGAATCCGCCGCAATCTGGTATTCTTGGTATGCACAAAATTCAGGAAAGGGCAGTTGTCGAAAATGGACAGATTATTGCTCGTCCTATGATGTACATCGCTTTATCTTACGATCATCGTATTGTTGATGGTAAAGAATCTGTAATGTTTTTGGTTCGCGTCAAGGAATACTTAGAGGATCCTGAGCGATTCATATTGGATATATAAAAGGATTGAAAAGATATATTATCTCTTTGTAGATTTTTTTCTTTTTAGTTTTCATTGGATGATTTTTGAAAAGAGATATATAAAAATGGTTGTTATCGATACTTTATAGGAGATAAAAGATTGCATTTTAATGACTCTTTAGTTTTGTATTGTAAGCGAGTTTTTTTAGCTCTTATTTGATGGTTTTTGAAAAGAGATAGATGGAAATAGTGGTTTTATAAATACTTGTTGGAAGAGAAAATATTGTATTTTAATGGCTTTTTAGGATAAAATTGAGAAAAATCCATTTTATGGATACGTAAAAGTTTGTCTGTTGGAGCATGTGTTCGTTGAGGACGGGAAAATCTATGGTTTATGATCTTGTTGTGATAGGGGCTGGTCCAGCTGGTTATGCTTGTGCAATAAAGGCTTCACAATTAAAAAATAAGGTTGCTATAATTGAAAAAGAAAAAACTTATGGTGGTACTTGCTTAAATATTGGTTGTATTCCATCAAAGGCGTTGTTGTATACATCAGAAGTTTATGATCACGTCACGCGAGGGATTGATGATCTTGGGATTGATGTTTCATCTTCGAAATTGAATTTAGAAAAAATGATGTCCTATAAGAAATCTGTCGTCCAGGCGAACGTTCAGGGTATAGATTTTCTTTTGAGAAAAAACAAAATTACCTCCTATCATGGATCCGCCAAGATTATATCTCCTGATAAAATATCTGTCCGGAACAAAGATTCTGAAGAAATTATAGAAGCCGCGAATATTGTTATTGCTACGGGATCAGAGGTCGCAGGAGTACGGGGTTTAAAAATTGATATAGATGAAGATGTTATTGTATCTTCCACAGGGGCACTTTCGTTCAATTCAGTACCAAAAAATCTGTTAATTATAGGGGCAGGTATTATTGGTTTAGAATTGGGATCTGTTTGGATGAGGCTTGGTTCTCGTGTGACAGTAATCGAACATTCTGAGGCTGTTTTGGGAGGGATGGATCGTGAAATTTCAAATCAATTTTTGAAAATCATATCCAAACAAGGGATGGATATAAGGCTTGCTTCGCAGGTTGTTTCTGTGAAAAGAGAGAAAAAAAAGGCGAAGCTTGTTTATACGCCTGTTAGAGGTGGAGAATCCGTAGAGCTTGTAGCCGATGCTGTTTTGGTGGCGACGGGGCGTAAACCTTATATTTCTGGTCTTGGACTTGAAGAAATTGGCATAAAAATTGATTATCGGGGTTGCATAGAAATAGGAGATAATTTTCAGACATCTATTCCTAATATTTATGCTATTGGGGATGTTGTGCGTGGGCCGATGTTGGCTCATAAAGCTGAAGATGAAGGTATCGCGGTTGCGGAAATTCTCTCCGGACAAAGAGGGCATGTTAATTATGCCTTTATTCCGAGTGTCGTGTATACTCATCCTGAAGTGGCTTCAGTAGGGAAGACTGAAGAACAGTTAAAATCTGAAGGAAAGTCATATAAAGTAGGGAAATTTCCCTTTAGTGCTAACGGTAGGGCACGTGCTATGAATTCTCTTGATGGCTTTGTAAAGCTTCTCGCAGATAAGCAGAGTGATCGGGTAGAAGGAGTTCATATTTTGGGTCTTGGTGCCGGTGAAATGATTCATGAAGCGGTCGTTCTTATGGAATTTGGAGGGTGCTCCGAGGATCTGGCTCGCATTTGTCATGCACATCCAACGATGTCAGAGGCTGTGAGAGAAGCGGCTTTATCTAGTTTTTATAAACCAATTCATATGTAGGGTATAGTATCTGTTATCCTTTTTATTTATAGAAAGATATGGGCAGAAGCATTTCCTTCGTTCCATGTTAGATTCTTTGATAATTTCCTGTCAATTCATAGTAGGGTGTAATGTCTGTTATCTTTTTTGTTGATAGAAGGATATGGGCAGAAGCATTATCTTCGTTCCATAGTAGATTCTTTGATAAGTTCCGGTGTTTTAGTGATTAAGAGAGTATAAAAAGAGGCAGTAAGATGGAAGCTGATCAAATGAAGAAGAATGCTGCTCGTTTGGCGCTTCAATATGTTGATCATGATATGGTTTTGGGGATAGGTACAGGAAGCACTTCAAAGGAATTCATACTTCTTCTTTCGCAAAGGATTGCAGATGGTTTGCGTGTGCAAGGTATTGCGACTTCGCGAGATACAGAAAATTTTTGTAAGGAAAATCGTGTTCCTTTGCGATCGATTGAGGATGTATCGTGTATTGATTTAACCGTAGATGGTTGTGATGAAACAGATTCTCGCTTGCGTCTTATTAAGGGGCGTGGAGGGGCTCTATTTTATGAAAAAATCGTAGCGAGCATATCTTCCCGTATGGTCGTTATTGCGGATGAGACCAAGGTGGTTGAATTTCTTGGTCAAGGTTCTCTGCCCATAGAGGTTTCGTCATTTGGTGTTGTATCCACTTGTTTTGCTATTAAAAAAGTTGCTTCTCAATTGGGATTAAAAGAAGATCTTTGTTTGCGTCGGGATGCTTCTGATTTATTTATAAGCGATGGAGGAAATTATATTGTTGATGCGTTTTTTGGGTGTATTCCAGATCCTGAATTTCTTTCAAACGCGTTGCATGCTATTCCTGGGGTTATTGAACATGGTTTGTTTCTTGAAATGGCCGAATGTGTTGTTGTCGGAAAAACGGATGGGACATGTGAAGTATTAAATAGATAAAGACAACCGTCTATAGAGATGTTTTTGTAACTTATTGTATCCCTTTCTGAGGATTTTCGGTGATTAAGGAAAGATAAGGAGATATGGAGTATAGAATTTTGGGGGATTTAGCTCGCTTTTATTTTTTCATCTCTTTTATAAACCAATTTTGATCCCTGAATTATCCTGTAAATTAGTGGCAAAATAAGAAAAAGATGTTCTTCCTTGATGAGATTATACATCCACTAAGATTGTTAAAAATATTGGAGATACTTTATTTTTTTTTAAGAAAACTATATAAAGGCCAACTTGCAGAACCAATCATAAGGGCAGCAAGAACGGGAACAAGAAACCCCTTAAAAAAGTATACGGATATCAATCCTAGAAAAATAACCGCCCATTGCATTGCATTTTTGGTCGTAATGCTAATTTCCTCACGGGTGAATCTGAATGTGTTTTACTTGGTTTCTTCACATTTTTAGAATTGTGAGAACCACTTTTCTCTTTTGAAGATTGCACTCACCATTCTTGGTGAGAAAAATTCAGAAGGAGAGAATCTCTGTGTGCTCCATTAACATCAGAATCGGTCATAATAATGACTTTGTCGTATCGTAACTCCTTTTCCTGATATCGCGATCGGGTTTCGCATCCCAATTCTTGCATGAGATTGATAATCTGTTGATTATGAGAAATATTTTCTGATCTAGCGTTTGCTACGTTAAGAATCTTTCCTCGCCAAGTGAGAGATGAAGATTTCTATTCTTTTTGCAGAGATACTCAACAGATTTTATTGCAAAAACAAATCATCTCTTATGCTTGATGCTTTTGGTATGCCAATAACATCGGGCAGAGGAAGAAAAAGTTTAACTATTCTCTTCCTTGTTACTAATATGTATTTCGGATTTTGCGCCACGTAAGCGATATATCGCTGTTCCAAAAAACGTACCATATAAAATCAGAGAAACAACATAATAAGAGCCATAAATACATGCTATGTCTAACGCTTGCGATAATTGCAACGAGAAAAGAAATAGAATAACTTTAGCCCATCGTGTCTTATGATAAAATTTATCTGCCAGATAGATTATGATACCATTAGTGTATCCATTGAATGCAGATCCGACTATCATGATCATCATGATTAAAGCTGGATTATATATCATCGGGTTTAATGACTCGAATCCATAGAGTAACCCATAGCAGAACATTGCAAATATTGTCCAAGTAACGAAGAATAAAAAATTTATTGCCGCAAAGATCCAATATGTGTAAGCAAGACTTTCTTCACCTCGCCATAGGTTTTTAATCCTCTGTATGTTAAATATTTTTGATAGACCCATGGTTCTTTTCTTTCGAGTATACTGTATATAAGTTTAGCTTTCTCTGCGCTGATGGAGTTGTTGGATAGCTAGCTTTGAAGCTTTTAGAAGTTGATTCTAAACCTAATGCTCTGCTTTTCGCTCCAAGAGCGAACAGTGTTTCTCTTATTTTTCTTGAACCTAGAACATGTTCTATTATCGATAACTCCGAACCAAATCCAAAAGGCAAAGAGACGATAAGAAAAACATAATTAAATCAATGTCTTAAGTTATTTTATAAACCGGTTATAAGAAATTCATTCGCTTGTTGTTCTGATGTTTTTAGGATCTCACAAATATCTAGATCAGCATGCCAATAATCAATAGCCAAAACTCCAGAAAAATATATATAGGATTTTCCTCCTAATACTTCAAAAATCTTGATTATATATATAATAAAGAAGGTATTCTACTTTTTATGATTAACTGATTGCAACCTTAAGACTTAAATGATATTTATAAATTCTACTTATTCCTAAGCAACCCTGAATGGGTTTCAAAATATAATAGCGGAGATCCAAAAGCTGTCTCTGATCATGACATACTCCATAATGTAATCCGCAAAGGAAAATAATAATGGCAACACAAAGTTCTATAAATATAAAAGTAGCAAGTCATGTTCAACTTGCTCTGAATGGTATCAATAGAGGTATATCTGGACACACAGTGCTTCGTACAAATCAATCGGGAGAGACAAAGTCATTGTCTTCAACCCGTACAAACCTATTCAGGCATACAAAAAGATAGGTGTTTATTCGGGTACTCCTGAAGAAAACGCAGAATTTGAGCGACGGATCATTACTCCTCAAACGTTTTGCATCAATTTTCCTACAGACCAGTACCCCATTGATGAACTGAATCAAAATCCAAGAGGTCCTTTGTCACAGTTAATCATCAATTCTTTTCAAGAAGCGATGGAAAAGGAAGTGGTTAGAGCGGCGTTCGGTCAAAGTATGAAAGATCTGTGCGATCCGTCAGCAGAAGTTTTTTTTGATCAAAATATGATTGTTAAGATTGATGCTAAAATTCCTGGAAGTTCAAATACCGAGAGCAATATAGCGGATAGAATTTTGCTGGCTGCAAGGAAACTTGTCAAGAACGGAGTAGACTTTTGCAATAAAGAGGACTATCTGGCAATGACACCAGATTCTTATGACTCTCTTTTCTCTTGCGTTATAAGAATGATCAATAACTATGTCCACTTGGCTAATATGGAAAATGGATGTATTACGCACTTCGCAGGCTTTAAGATCATCGTTTCTGATTATCTGCCAGGTGGTAGAAAACAGACTTGCGCTTGTGATGCTCAAGGAAAAGAAGATTCTTCGAAACCGATCATTCCTCTACCAAAATCAGCTGATCCTACAAAAAAGGAAGAAGTTAAGAGCTTAGCGTTGTTTTGGGAAAAACCCGCTTTGGAAACGGCGATATGGAACGGTTTAGAGCTTATATCGCAAGAACGTCCAGACATGTGCTTTATTGATTTTATATATGGTACAATGCAGCTTGGATGTACCCGTACGGAAGAAAGTCGTATCGGTTACATAGAAATGCCTGCATAAGCATATGGAAGAATTTCTAAACATCGCAAACAAGGTTTTGCAAAAGCTTGGGATACGTATGATTTCTAGCTTTGGAGAGGGGTCTGAGGCATCAGAGAATTGCAAATGAGCATTTCCTTTTGTAGTAAGATCTCTCTTGAGACGGTATGCTTGGAATTTTGCAACTACAAGCACTACTCTTGCTAGAAACAAAGACACCAAGGATGGGGAAATACGTTTTCCGCCTTCCAGCAGATTGCTGGGATTTTAGCAAAGTTGCTGGAAAAGTACTTCTTCTAGGATAATATCAAGATATTTCTGGAGACACTTATCACATTTCCTAGACACATCATTCGACATTTGAAATTTTGAATCTACTTTTCCTCAAGGAATTTCTAGAGAGATCATAATAGGAACATGATCTGACGGTTTTTTAAGTCCTCTGGACATCTTGTCTATCTGATCCTCAAGGAATTTCTAGAGAGACCATAACAGGAACATGATCTGACGGTTTTTCAATTCCTCTGGACATCTTGTCTATCTGAGCTGAGCGAAGAAAAAAAGCTGCTTCTGGAGAAAGCATCAGATGGTCAATACGTACTCCTTTATTTTTTTCCCAGGCACCCATTTTATAATCCCAAAAAGAATAGAGATGAGGGGCGTCACTCGTTGCGCGTATCGCATCCACGAATCCGATGTTTTGTAATTTTTGGAAAGTTTGACGTACTTCCGGAGTGAACACGGCATCTTGTTCCCAAGCTTTTGGATTATAACAGTCTCGGGGTTCTGGAATGATGTTATAATCTCCTGCAAGGATAAGAGGCTCTTCCAACTCAAGGCGTTTGGATGCAAATTGTGAAAATCGTTCAAGCCATGAAAGTTTATAATCGTATTTAGGAGATGACAGTGGATTTCCATTGGGAATATAGAGACTTCCTATGCGCAATATCTGGGAATTTATGCTAAAGACAGCTTCTATAAAGCGCGCTTGTTCATCTATAGAATCGTCGGGAAATCCCTTTATTACTTCTTCTGGTTGATATTTTGATATGATAGCGACGCCATTGAATGCCTTTTGTCCATGAATTTCAATTTGGTAACCCAAAGACTGAATGGGTTCAAGAGGAAAGTTTATATCTTGGGTTTTTGTTTCCTGGAGACACACGATATCAGGATTGTTTTCCTTTAGCCATGTAACAAGATTGTTTATCCGTGCTCGTACACCATTTACGTTCCAGGTTGCCACAGTTATTAAACTCATTGGATGCTTTCCGTTTTATATAGAAAAACTTGTTCCGCAACCACAGTTGCTACTAACATTTGGGTTATGTATTTGGAAAGATCGTCTGATAAGGTTGTCTACAAAATCGACTTCTGAATTTTCCATATAAGCGAGAGATATCTGGTCTATGAAGATTTTCGCACCATCTTTTTCAAATACGATATCATCGTGACAAAGCTCTGTTGCAAGGTCAAACTTATAAGAGAAACCGGAACAGCCTCCTCCTTCGACTGTGATGCGGAGAGCCTGTTTATCTTTTTCAGATGCCAGGATAAATTTGATTTGTTTTGCAGCCGAATCAGTTATTTTTATGAGAGATTTCATGAAAATTTCTCCTGAAGTTATAGGTTTTTTTATAATAGCGTGTTTTATTTTTAAGTGATAGAGTGGATTGAAAATGTATCTAGATGTGTTGGGAATAAAAGCGAAGAGAAAAAAGTGATAGATGTGAATTTGTTAGGATTTGGTTATCAAGAGAGAGCTATTTATGCCGCCAATCCTGAGAAAAGTTTGGGGAGGCTTTATCCGGAAAAAAAGAGTCTGACGCGTCATGAATTTCAACGTGATCGTGATCGTATTATTCATACTACGGCATTTCGACGATTAAAGGATAAAACGCAAGTATTTTTTTATCAAAACAGGGATCACTATCGGACCCGTTTGATGCATACAATTGAGGTATCGCAGATAGCACGGTCTTTAGCGCGTGCACTGAATCTTGATGAAGATTTAGCTGAGGGAATAGCACTGGCACATGATTTTGGTCATCCGCCTTTTGGGCATGCCGGCGAAAACGTTTTGCAGGATTTGCTTTGTTTTTGTGGGGGATTTGATCATAATATCCAATCTTTGCGTGTTGTGACCGAGCTTGAACATAGCTATGTCGACTTTGACGGAATCAATCTGACCTGGGAATCTTTGGAGGGATTGATTGCGCATAACGGTCCAATTTTAAAAAGAGTAGATGAGAAATTAAGTTTTGTTCCCAAGATATTTCATGAATATTGCAAAGTTGATGGTTTAAATCTCTCCGCTTTTGCGAGTCTCGAATCTCAAGTTGCTGCTATCGCAGATGATATAGCTTATGACGCTCACGATATTGATGATAGTTTGCGTTCTGGATTGCTGACTTTTGACATGTTAGAAGAAGTGACTTTTTTAAAAAATCAGCTCTCTGTATTGCGGAATCGCTATCGTGATCTTGATCTTGATAGGAAACGGCTTGTACATGAAATTGTACGGAGGCAAATTACCGCTATGGTTGAAGATGTCATAACGGTTGCACAAACTCAATTGGCGGCATTAAAGCCACAATCCATTGAGGATGTCCGTCTCGCAGGTCGTAGCATTGTCAATTTTTCCGAAGATATGGCTACAGTAGATAGAGAAATCAAGAATATGCTTCATACAAGAGTCTATAAACATCCTGATATTATGAGTTTCCGAGAAAAGGCATCACAAATTATTCGTGATCTTTTTGAAGTGTATATGTCTGATCCCGAAAAAATGTGTGGTAGCTATTATTTAATAGATGAAGATTCTATAGATAGCAATGAATCCGTTAAGGCGCGACGTGTTGGAGATTATCTGGCGGGGATGACTGATAACTATGCAATAGAAGCGCATCGTCGCTTATTTGATGGTCGTCCCATTGATCTTCCGAAAATGGCAGGAGATGGTTTATAACTTCTGATCAAAAGGCAATAGTAGTTTTGATTATCGATGAGGAAAATATGGTGCAATAAAACCCATAGAAATCTATAGGAAAACATCCACATTCAGTGAAAAAGACGTCTTTTAAAAGGTTTGTGCTTTCAAAAAGAGGGTGTACTCAAAAAAGCATTGATAGAGATAGGATCTTCATCAAAGAATCTTAGCGTATATGCGCATACGATAGAGATGGGGTTTTGTTTTCGTAACATTTACTATGCTATTTTTCTCATGACACGAATTCGGTTTTCTAGAATGGCTTTATCATGGTGTGACAATTGATTGGCTTTATTTCGAGAGCATAGAACGAAGCAAGATCGATTTCAGAAAAAACAGATTCTTTCATTTGGAACGAGGTGTTCTTTTCCTAAGAGGTTTCTAGCGAACAACTCTTGTTAAGAGATTCTTCCTGGGGATCCAGACCAAAAACATTTATAGAAACAGATATATTCCCAGAACATCTTTCATCTCCCGCCATCGAGAGCCTTTACGCCTAACTCTATAATAGATATTCTTTCTTCGTATTGACGAATCCTCCTTATCCAAGAAGCCAAGAGACATTCGTAGCGCTAGGGATGGGATTATGCATAAAAAAATCCCTTTTTCAGGATGGTATTTTAAAACTATTTGCAAAAAAGCATATCGCAAAATCGATTTGGAGAATGAATCGAGATATTGAGATATTTTTCTATGTGATTGCGAAATGAAGACAAGTACTGCAAATCAAAAAAAACATTACGTCTTGTCTCAAGCCACTATGATTATTTTGAGATGCTATCGACAAGCTACTTGATTGGATTTATTTTAGGGATGGCTATATATAATGCCAAAAAAGAAGAGTAGATTACGCCAAAAAAACGACTAAAACCATTAAGGAGAGCTATAAAAGAGTTTTTTAAAGCTTGTAATAACATAAATGTTTTTAAAGTTGCATTTTGATTCTCCAAAACCTGGAAGTCAATTATGGCTATATAAAAGTTCTTTTTTGCAACTTTTAATGGCATAAGTGTGTTTAAAAGTGGTATTATTTTTTTGCGATTCATTCTTTTTAGACTTTAAGAAAGGGCTTTCATCAAATGATTTTTCACCACAGAACACTCAGGGTGTTATGATGTATCTTTTCGCAGATTTTAATCATCGACTTAAAAACCTTGTTCAAGATATTGATCTTGTTAAGGAGAATAGAGAAAAGGTTGATTTGGAGCGTATTGTTGTTGAGAAGCCACGCGATTCGATAAACGGGCATTTGTCGACTAATGCAGCTATGGTTTTAAGTCGACCTTTGGGTCTTTCTCCTCGTTCTATTGCTGAGTTGATTGTGGAGCGTATCAAAAACGATCCTGATATAGATTCTGTCCTTGTTGCTGGAGCAGGATTTATCAATATACATCTGTCATCTTCTTGTCTGGGGAAGGTTCTCTCCAGCATTGTTGCTGCTGGGGCAGATTATGGACGTCTTTCTAAGGGCAAGGGAATCAAAGCAAATGTTGAATATGTTTCTGCAAATCCAACAGGCCCGATGCATGTTGGACATTGTCGTGGTGCTGTTTTAGGGGATACGCTTGCTAATCTTATGGAATTTTCCGGTTATGAAGTGACAAGAGAATATTATATTAATGATGCTGGTGCGCAGATTGATGTTTTTGCGCGATCTGTATTTTGGCGCTATCAGCAAGCATTAGGCAGAGAAAATTCGGATCTTCCAGAAGGTTTTTACCCAGGGCTGTATCTTCAATCTCTCGGAAAGGAGATGGTGGATAAATTTGGTGCAAGACTTTTAGAATACTCTGAAGAAAAGTGGTTGCCCATAGTGAAAGAATATTCTGTCGAAACGATGATGAATATTATAAAAGATGATCTCAATGCTCTTAATATCCAACATGATTTATTCGTTTCAGAAAAGATTTTCCATAAAGACGATTCTTTGGCTATAAAGACTGTCATTGAGAACCTTAAGGCTCAGGGATATATATATCGGGGGATATTGCCGCCGCCGAAATCAAAAGTTAAAGAGGATTGGGAATCTGATCGCGAACAGCTTTTATTTCGCTCTACGGCTGTTGGAGATGATATCGATCGTCCTTTATGTAAGTCGGATAATTCTTATACTTATTTTGCTGCCGATCTTGCGTATTTCATGGATAAATGTAAGCGAGGTTTTGATAAGATCATATATGTCTTGGGTTCTGATCATAGTGGATATGTGAAGCGTCTTCAAGCAGTTGCTGAAGCTGTCGCGGGTAAAGAGATAGAAGTTAGCATGCTTTTGTGTGAACTTGTGCGACTTTATAGGGACGGTGCCCCTATAAAAATGTCAAAACGTGCAGGTGATTTCATAACATTACGTGAGGTTGTGGATGAAGTTGGTTGTGATTCAGTGCGTTTCATGATGTTGTGGCGTAAAAATTCAGAGATGTTGGATTTTGATTTCTGCAAAGTGAAAGAACAGTCCAAAGATAATCCTATATTTTATGTGCAATACGCTCATGCGCGTTGTATGTCTATTTTTAGACAAGCAAAGGATATTTTTGCTGATTTAGATTTCGATTCTTTTGCAATAAAATCGAAAGAAATTTCTCAAGAGGATGGATTTGATGCGATAGAATTACAGCTTATTGTCAAGCTTGCAGAGTATCCTCGTATTGTTGAAAATGCTACTATATTTCAGGAACCGCATAGGCTTGTATTCTACCTATACGATCTTGCCAGTATTTTTCATAGTCATTGGAATCATGGTAAAGAGAGATCGGATTTACGATTCGTGCAGGAAAGCAACAAAGAGTTAACCATATTGAGATTGAAGTTAGTATATGCCGTTGCTTTGATTATTAAATCGGGGCTTTATATTGCTGGTATTCAGGCGCCACATGAGATGAATTGAGTATTGAAATTTTTATCATGATTTTGGATTAAGTGGGTTATTGATGGTATGAATCATGGAAGGGAAAAGGTTTTCTTGAAAAAAATCTTCTATTGAAAAGAGAAGCTTTTTTTTTTGATTTGGTCTATTGTATTTCAGGAATCGCATAGGCTTGTATTTGGCTTATACGATCTTGCCAGTATATTTCATGGTTATTGGAATCATGATATAGAGAGATCATATTTGTGATTCGTTTAGGAGAGAAATAAAAAATTAACCATATTGAGATTGAAGTTAGTATAAGTATTTGCTTTGATTGTTAAATCGGGTTTTTATATTATGTATGGTTGATCGCTTCATGAAATGAAATGAGTATTGGAATTTTTGTCATGATTTTGGATTAGGTGGATTATTGGATGGTATGAGTCATGGAAGGGAAAAAAGATTTTCTTGATAAAGAAGGTGATTCTATTCAAAAAGAAAAGCCATGTTCTTTAATTGTGCCTGTCGATCCTTCTATTCAGAAGCATCCAGATCAAGTAGAAAACGCTTTTTTAAAAGATAGAAATTTTTTCCGCGATCTTGAGCAGGAGCTCATGTTTTCGCTTGATGGCGTTGAGTGCGACAAATCATCACATTCTCATGGCGGCACAAGTTCCGATTCTTCTTTTCCATCAACTCAATCATTGGAACATTCGGCTAGTTCTTTGGAAGAATCAGGGCATTCTGATTCGTCTAAAGTTTCTTCTTCGGATTATTCTTCAAGAAAAAATACGAAGAGATATAATACGGATGTCGGGATGAGGGATTCCTCTATCGTAGATTCCGTATCGGTAAATGGGTCTGATGTGGATTATGTATCTCCAAACACATTGCCTCAAGAGAATCCTCAATCTGTTTCAAAAGTTTTGCCTAAAAAAGCAAAAACAGCATCTTCTACAAAAGTCTTTTCAAGTTTTACAAATGGTATGAGTAATCGGAAGAGTGGTTCTTCTGAAAAATTAGATCCAAAGAAAAAATTGAATCCTATGAGAGAGGAAATCAATCAAGATCCTCGTCTTTTAGGGAGATTGAGCGAAGATAAGAAATATTCTAGCTCTTATAAGGCTTTGTTAGGGAAAGTTAGAAAACATGGAAAAACTCCTTCTTCAGAGGACAAGAATAGAGGAGGAGAGGTTCTTCGATTCGGTTATCCAGAATTTCCTTTTAAGTCAAAAAAATCTATTTTAGGTCAGGGTGTTAAATCTTCGAAAGATTTTCAAAACGGTCATTCGTCTCAATCCAAAAAGCAGATTCAGGAAGAGAAGTTGAGATACAATCCTGATACGGACGATGATTTTGAATTTGATATTGGGGATCTTGAAAGGGAATTATTGTCTATTGGTTCTTTAGAGGGATATTCAGAGGAGATATCTTGTTCTGGAAAACTTAAGAATCATTCAAGTCATCGTGAAAGTGCGAACCCTCATCCTCAAGATATGCCGGAAAGAGATCTAGATTTTGATTTCGATCAGATTATGGATTTTAAGGATTATCCAGAGGTCTTGAGAGATATGGACGCGTTTCTTTTGCTGGACAATGAAGAGAATAATTCTCTTCATGATGTTGATGCAGATCCTTTTTCTGGGGAAAAAAAGGATGGTGCTTTTTTTGAAAATAATCAAGGAATTGCTTCTTTTAAAGAGAAATCCAAGGAAAGAATCATGAGCTCATCTCGCAAGAAAAAGGATGGTCTCGCGGAGAGTTTTGACAAAGATTTAAATTTTCTTTTTAAAAACGATTGTTCATTTAAAGAAGTTTCGAAAGATTCGCGACAAGAATCGCCAAATAAAATGCAAAAGTTGGGAAATTATTGGGTAAAGCATCAGCGAAAATGGTTGAAGATCTGTATTTTAGCAATAGCGGGATATAGCGTTTACTTTTCCTTTTATTTGTATAAAGGATATGGTTATTTTGAAAAAAAACCACGTATTATAAATGCTATGAAGGAGATGATTCGAATCGTCCCTGAAAAATCGGCTGAGAATGCGGTTCTTCCAAACCAAGATAGGGAAGTTTATGACAAATTTTCCGGAAAAAAATCGTTGTCTGATCCTATACAGGTGAAGTTGTTGGAATCTCAGGAGAAGCCAATTGATTTTTCCCAGCAAGATATATTAGAAAAGGACAATAATTCTCACAATCCTGGACAAGATACTGGTAGTAATACCGACGAAATAAAGACTATAGTAATCAAAAAAGATGGTGATTCTCCGAAAACAGATGTGATCCTTTCCGATAAATCATCATCAGAATCCTCCCAAAGAACCAATGCTACTCTTCAAAACAAGAAAAAATCTATGAAGATGGATCCATCTTCCTCAGAAAATTTGAAAAAATTGAGATATAACCTTCCTATTCCTTCTCCTATTTTTTTAGAAAAATATTAGTATTAATATGCAGGGCTTCATAACTCTGTTGCTTTGTTGCTCGTGTTCGATGAGGCGTCAGGCATACCATCCATCATATTCAAGACAGCTGAGGGATTTTTCACAGAAGACATCGTCAATAGAATGTGGCTTGTCTTCTC
>NZ_JACETX010000089.1 GCF_014048425.1 Candidatus Liberibacter sp.
GCCTGCACCCGTTCCCATCCCGAACACGGCCGTTAAACGCCCCAGCGCCCATGGTACTGCATCTTAAGGTGTGGAAGAGTAGGTCGCTGCCAGGTCTATAAAACACGGATCTATTCAATTTTGATGACAGGCAATTCCCATGTCGCGGGGTGGAGCAGATCGGTAGCTCGTCAGGCTCATAACCTGAAGGTCGTAGGTTCAAATCCTACCCCCGCAACCAATTATTATGGTATATTTTTATGTCGCATATGAAAAAATCTATCAAAGATAATATCATAAAAAGATTAAAAGTGCTTAAAATACCAGGAGATACCGGCAATATTGTTGATATGAGCAGGGTATCGGATATATGTATAGTACAAAACAAAGCATATTTATCTATAAATGTACCTCAAAAAGTAGCACATAAATTGCAATCTTTACGCATTCAAGCGGAACAGATGATTGTCAGCATTCCAGATATAGAAAAGGCTGTTGTTACACTTACAGCAGATAAATCTGAACACATAAAAGAAACACCAGAAGTAAATTCTCTCAAGGATGTCACAAGCGTGATAGCGGTAGCTTCTGGCAAAGGTGGTGTTGGGAAATCGACTACAACTGTCAATCTTGCTTATGCTTTGCAAAAGATCGGGAAAAAGATAGCAATACTGGATGCAGACATATATGGTCCGTCTTTACCAAAACTCCTCAATATTACAGAAAAAGCAAATTTATCTGAACAACAAGAAATCCTGCCCATGATCAGTCATGGAATTAAAGTCATGTCGATAGAATGCCTCGTAAAGAAGGGCGTCCCTATCATATGGCGTGCTCCAATGATAAATGCAGCAGTAATAAAAATGATTAAAAATGTCGCTTGGGGTAAATTAGATGTCTTGATCATCGATATGCCTCCAGGAACAGGGG
>NZ_JACETX010000036.1 GCF_014048425.1 Candidatus Liberibacter sp.
GGTGCGGGATACGAAGCTAAAAGATGCAGGGAAATCCACAACCTCCGATTCAGGGTTAGGGATTGATTAAGTCATTGTTTTTAGAGTTTTATTTTTCCTCTATATTATACATGCGGATCAGAAAGCCCAACCTAACACAGGAATAACTGAGCATTTATTTGTCTGTAAGAACGATCATTATCAAAATATTTTCCTAAATTTTAGGGTTTATAAACTAAAATTTTTCCTTTATAGTAGAAAAATCCTTTTTCTATAAAGTATTGATAAAAATAGACATAATACTCTGGGCAAAGGATCTCTTTGTAAAAAGAGATTTTTTAATTTTGTCTTCAATCAATAAAGACAAAGAGTTTCGATTCTACCCTGAATCTAGGAGATTTTAGTCGTGTATTACTTTTTCCTTCTCATTGTTGCCAGTATTATTTCCTCATTTCTTTCTGGTCTTTTTGGAATGGGTGGCGGTTTAGTGATGATACCGATATTATGCAAAGCATTTCATATAATGGGAACAGATGAAACAATATGCATGCAGATCGCAACAGGAACATCCTTGGGTGTGGTTGCTCCAACATCCATTCTTGCATTGAGAGAACATTGGAAACATGGCGCTGTTGATGTCAGTATTCTCAAAGATTGGATGATTGTGTTGCCTTTGACTACAGCCATCGCTTCTATGCTTATTTTCCAAGTCAAAATCGATCTTACTCGAACCGTATTCGCTGTTTTTTGCTTTATGATGGGATGCTTGATACCCTTAAGAAATCGCTTGCGTTTTAAGGGCGATTTCCCCACATCTCTTCTGAGATATTTTTGGGGAATATTCATAGGTATGTTGTCTGGAATTATGGGATTAGGAGGGGGAATTTTTAGTAATGTTCTAATGTTGCTATATGGACGTCCAATTAATCAAGCCGCGGCAATATCAACAGGTGTGGGAGCCTTAATTGCCTTTCCTGGATTGCTGACTCATATTTATGTCGGCTGGGGACAGGAAAATCTTCCTCCTATGTCTTTGGGTTTTGTAAATTGGGGAGCTTTGCTTTGTCTTCTTCCTATGAGTTTTATGATAGCGCCGATGGCTGCTAGATTGTCTTATAAGATAAAGAAGATATACCTTGAAGCAGGCTTTAGTGTTGTAATGTTTTTGACATCTTTCTCCTTGTTTTTCAAGTTATAGGAGCTTTTTTATAAGGCTTAAATGACATCTCCAATTCTGATATTGTTTATTGAACTAGGAAAAATGAGCGAGGAGAAAATCAGCTATTGGATTTACAAAGGGCAAGTAGAGAGTTTTTTACTGTCCATTTAAATTTTTTAATCAGAAAGAAAAATAGTAAAATATTTTCTATGGTGAGAGAATAATCTTCTAATATATTATTGAAAATTCCAATACTTAATGGTTTTTAAAAATATTTTTGAATCAGGAGGGGTGAGTATATGTCTAAAAAAAACAAGAAATTCTTTGGTTTTTTTTCGAAGTGGTAGCATTGTATAGTTTTTCTCTTTCTCGTTGTTTTTGGTTGTTGCCTTCTGGATAGGATTATAATGATTACCTCACGTATTCGTAATTTTCTTGAAAAAAGTGTTCAAAAAAGCCCCTTTCTCGTTATTGACCTTGAGGTGGTGCGTAAAAATTTCAATAATTTTCGTCAATTCATGTCGGGAATCGATGTTTATTATGCTGTAAAGGCTAATCCTGATTTTGCTATTCTCAAACTTCTGAAAGAGATGGGATCTTCTTTTGATTGTGCTTCTATAAAAGAAATTGAGATGGTATTAGCCGTTGGTGTAACATCTGAACGCATTTCTTATGGTAATACGATTAAGAAAGAATCTGATATCGCAGCTGCTTATGCGCAAGGTATTCGTTTATTTGCTGTAGATAGTTTTGAAGAGGTAGCAAAAGTATCTCGTGCTGCCCCTGGTTCCCGTGTTTTTTGTCGTATCCTTTGTGATGCTCAAGGAGCTGAGTGGCCACTTTCCTATAAATTTGGTTGTGTTTTGGAAATGGCTATCCGGGTACTATTACAAGCTCATCATAGTGGACTTGAAGCATATGGCGTATCTTTTCATGTTGGTTCACAAATGACCGAGTTAAATAGTTGGAATAAAGCTATTTCTGACGTCAAATATGTTTTTTCTAAACTATTAGAGAAAAACATTTCCCTGAAGATGATTAATATGGGAGGCGGATTTCCCACGCAATATCTGAAAAAAGTTCCCACTCTCGAAGAGTGTGCAGGAATTATTAAATCTTCTCTAGATAAATATTTCGATTCTTCTTTCTCACTCCAGAAAATTATTGAGCCTGGGAGATCGATGCTTGCAAATGCTGGAGTTATAAAATCTGAAGTAGTTCTTGTTTCCAAAAAATCAGAAAGTGATAAAGTCCGTTGGGTTTTTTTAGACATAGGAAAATTTGGCGGTTTAGCGGAAACGACAGGTGAGGCTATCCGTTATAGGATGAGCACTAGGCGTGATTCAGACATAATGGTCCCTTGTATACTTGCTGGTCCGACTTGTGATTCCATGGATGTCCTTTATCAAGAAGAACCTTATCATATGCCAGTATCCTTAATGGCTGGCGATGAGGTTTTGATAGAAAATACCGGTGCGTATACAACTACATATTCAACTGTTGCATTTAATGGTTTTGAGCCACTGAAGTCCTATGTCATCTAATGTTATTGAGGCACTTTGTTATGTCCGCAAAAAACAACGTGGTTAATTTGGATAGAAAAATAACATAAACATAGAAGATTACCCGTTGCTTATCCTTATCATCATGCCATTTTTGATCTTATTCCTTGGATAGAGAAAGTATGGGGATGCAGTGCATGCATTGTATCTTTTGGTTCTCAATAATCTGTTTTTTATTTGCGGTTCTGTGATTCTTCTTGTTTATTGTTGTGCGTGGATTGTATCTTTTGGTTCTCGATAATCTATTTTTTATTTGCGGTTCTATGATGATTCTTGTTTATTATTAGTGCGTGGATTGCATTTGTTGATTCTAAATCATCTAGATTTTTATCTTCGGGCTATTGAACGTTTCTTAAAACTAAAATTGTATTGCGAAGAAAATTGTGCAATAGAGAAGGTGTTTATGGCTATTTTCTATAGACGCAAACATCAGATAATGTCGCTTCAAATTCAAATCATGTTACAAAGAAATTTCGCCATATAGGAGAGTTCAAAGCTAGCAATATTGCTTATACGTTCTGTGAATTTATGGAAAATTCTATTTTTCATGATATAAATCCCAAAGTTCGAATAAGCATTTGCAGAGGTAAGAAGTTTATTTTGAGATATCTTATCAATACTATTGATAGAACGTGATGGATGTTTTTTGTATTTTCTTAATCCAGGTTTTTTTGCTTTAAAAGCTCTTGGAGTTCGCCTGATTGGAACATTTCGCGCACAATATCGCATCCACCAATAAATTCGCCTTTTACATAGAGCTGAGGAATAGTTGGCCACTCTGAATATTCTTTTATATCTTGGCGGAGATCATCGTCTAAAAGGATATTTATTGCCTTATAAAGAACAGAAATGCTGTCAAGAATTTTCACGACTTCTCTGGAAAATCCGCATTGCGGATACTCTGGAGTTCCCTTCATGAACAAGACAACATCATTATTACGGATTTCATCTTGAATAAAATTACGAATATCACCCATTTTAAAATATACTCCAGATTCGACTAAGTAGAAATCATATTAAAATCTTATTGCGAAAAAATAAAGAAAAAATACTGGCAATACTACTTATCTTGAGAACTAGGTAGTGACGTTTGTATGGAAAGGGCGTGAAGAATATTACCCATCTTTCCTTTTAAAGTAGCATAAACCATTTTATGTTGTTGTATCCGTGTTTTACCACGAAAATCCTCGGAAACAACTTCTACAGCATAGTGATTGCCATCCCCAGCTAGATCACAGACGACAACGCTTGATCCAGGAATTCCTTGTTGAATCATCTTTTCTATTTCGTGTAAGTCCATCGACATAAACAGCTCCTAAAAGTAGTTTCTTATGATATTTTTTTATTCATAAAATCAGGAAACCATGATTCATATTTCTCTTGCAGCGTCGTGATAGGAATATTCAATATGTTTTGAATAGACAGAGTATCTCCTGATATGTGTCCTAGGTGACGGATAGGAATGCCTTCCCATGAAGCCTGAGAGAGGATTGCATTCTTCATTTCTAGAGGGACACATACAACATAGCGTCCCTGATCTTCGCCGAAAAGGAATGGGACAAGATCTTCGGGGTGTTCAGGAAGAATGATTTCCATCCCCTTTCTGGAATGTATAGCCATTTCTGCTAAAGCGATAAGAAGTCCTCCAGTAGAAACATCATGACAAGCAGTAACACGATTATCGCGGATTATGGAGCGCACAAAATCTCCGTGGCGCTTTTCAAGGTGACAATCAACTTTTGGAGGAGGTCCTTTGCCAGAACATGCATATTCAAGACTATATATTGAACAATCAAGATGCGCGCCATCAGCACCAATTGCAAAGACAAGATCACCTTCATGAGCGCTATTTATCCTTGCCATGAGTGACCAATCGGGAAGAATTCCAACTCCAGAAATTGTTGGTGTCGGAAATATAGGTCTGCCGTTTGTTTCATTATAAAAGGATACATTTCCTGAAACAATGGGAAAATCCAAAATTTGACAGGCTTCACGGATACCTTTTATGGCATAAACAAATTGCCCCATGACTTCTTCTTTTTCGGGATTTCCAAAATTAAGGTTATCGGTTATAGCAAGCGGTTCTGCTCCAGTGGCTGTTATATTGCGCCAACATTCGGCAACGGCCTGTTTGCTTCCTTCAAAAGGATCTGCTTCGACATAGCGCGGTGTGACATCGGAAGAAAAAGCTAACGCTTTTGTATCATGTCCTTCAACCCGTATAACCCCCGCATCTCCACCTGGTAATTGCAGAGAGTTGCTTTGTATGATTGTGTCATATTGTTCATAAACCCATCGTCGAGAGGATAGATTGGGTGAAGATATGAGTTTTAGAAGAATTCTATCATAGTCTTCACGTTTATGAAAACTGTGAGGAGCAGAAGGGATGGCTTGAAGGGGTTTTTTCCATGGCCTATCGTATTCTGGAGCATCATTGCTCAATAATTTGATGGGAAGATTTGCAACTTCTTGATTATGATGACTAACTCGAAAGAGCATATCATTGGTTGTGACACCGATAATTGAGAAATCAAGTCCCCATTTATTAAAAATATCCTTTGCTTCGCTTTTCTTTTCCGGTTGCAGAACCATAAGCATGCGCTCTTGGGTTTCCGAAAGCATCATTTCATAGGAGGACATTCCTTCTTCGCGTATAGGAACTTGGTCAAGATCAAGTTGAATGCCCAGATCACTCTTTGCTCCCATTTCCACTGCTGAACAAGTTAATCCTGCTGCTCCCATATCTTGAATCGCAATAACAGCTCCTGTTTTCATCAATTCCAGACAGGCTTCCAATAAACATTTTCCCGTAAATGGGTCTCCTACTTGAACAGTTGGGCGTTTTTCTGAAATGTTCTCATCAAATTCTGCTGAAGCCATTGAAGCGCCACCAACACCATCGCGACCTGTTTTAGCTCCTACATACACAATAGGAAGCCCGACACCTTCTGCTTTTGAAAAGAAAATCTCATGTGTTTTAGCAAGGCCAGCAGCAAAAACATTGACGAGAATATTGCCATTATAACAGGGAAGAAATTCTACTTCTCCTCCTATTGTAGGCACGCCGAAAGAATTCCCGTAACCGGCAACACCTTCTACGACTCCTGAAAGTAAACGTTTGGTATTGGGATGATTTGTTGCACCAAAACGCAAAGAGTTCATCAGCGTGACTGGTCGTGCACCCATCGTAAAAATATCTCTTAAAATACCACCAACACCCGTTGCTGCTCCTTGATAAGGCTCAATATAGGACGGGTGGTTATGGCTTTCCATTTTGAATACGAGACAATCACCATCGCCGATATTGATAATACCAGCATTTTCTCCAGGTCCTTGGATAACATGTTTCCCAGTAGTTGGTAATATTTTGAGCCATTTCTTGGAAGATTTATAGGAGCAATGTTCATTCCACATTGCTGATATAATACCTATCTCTGTCAGTGTTGGTTGACGTTTGAGAATTTTTAATATTCGATCACATTCACTTTGTGTGAGTCCATGCATGGTCAAAAGATTAGTTATAAAAAGCGATTGAGACATTGATGATTATATAACCTAGGGTGATAAATCCAAAGATTGAGGGGAGCCATCCTATCTCATGTAAAAACAAGAACAGAATGGAACCTATTCTATGCAGATTTGAAATACTGTTTCACAAATCATATCGAAAAAACAAGACTATTACACAAAAAAGAACCTTATTATGGGTCACAAGTGAGTGCAGTTTATCAATAATATATCGTGACGTATAGAGAGTATTTTGCACGAAAGTAAAACGTATAAACCGTGTTTCAAGCGTCTCTTTCCTAGAATATAAATATATTTTTTTCTATGCAAAGCTATGCTAGTTGATGTGGATATTGATGTCAACATCGACATTGGCATCGATATTGATGTCGTCATCGATAATGTTATGTATAGGTTTTGAAGAATTAGTTTCTTTTTCTCTCAGAGGTTCTCGTATATTTTCAGTAGTATAAGGTTTGCCTTTGACGGTGGAAAAGGCATTGTATTCAGATTTTGAAGAAGTTTTTGTCAATTCTATGTCTTTCGGTTCTTTAATTGATCTAAAATTTCTTTTGTCCTCTTTTTGAACCTCTTCACTCTTTTCGAAAAGGCTATTATTTGGTTTTGATTTCTCTTCTTGTCCTTTCTTCAATAAAGTTTTTAAGATTGAGATTTCGCTCTCTTGGTTTTCCAGCTTAACTAGATTGCAACTTTTCAGTACCACTGTCATTGCTGCTATAGAGACTATATGTAGTGTTCTGATATTCATGGTTCTTCTCTTATGATTTTAGTATGACGATAATATTGTTAGGAAGAGGGGAGAGAGTTTTTGTTTATTAACTCTATTGAGATAGTTGGTTCCAATAGGTTTACTCTCGTTTGGTGTTTTTTTCCTTGGCTTTGGCTTATGGATCTTTGAATTCGTTTGGTGTTTTATTGTATTTACTTTAGCGTTTACTTCCCTGTGTCTGGTTTCTGATTCGTTTTATGAGGCATGTGCTTTTCCTAACTTGACTTCTATTTCAACCCCACTGCACAGTTGCCTAGTGTTGCAGTTTTTCCCAATATACTATTGTGGATCAACCTCATTTTTGATACTCATGCCTTTGGCTTGCGTTTATCGAATTCTTTTTTAAATTCTGCATATTCTTTGGTGTTTAC
Organism: Candidatus Liberibacter sp.; assembly: GCF_014048425.1. Classification (GTDB taxonomy): domain Bacteria; phylum Pseudomonadota; class Alphaproteobacteria; order Rhizobiales; family Rhizobiaceae; genus Liberibacter. The sequence goes on from NZ_JACETX010000036.1 coordinate 7,369, forward strand.
TTTCAACTATTTGTTTTCTGATCTTTTCCTTTTTATTGGTTGCTATTTAATTTTTCGAATTCATCCTCGCATTCGATTCATTCATCCCGATAGTCGGAGGACGATTTCCAGAATCTGGTGTGCACTATTCAATATTCGACTTCTGCTTTCTAGAATTCGATATCGAAGTATTCTGGGCTTTTTTCATCGTATATAAACCGACAAACCTAATTCTGTTAAAGCCATGGTTTTTTTTAAGTTATGATTCATCAAGTTGGTTGTTTTTATGTGATTCTTATGTATTAAAAATTGTAACTCATTGATCAAGAAAAAATATACGATATCCCCTGTTTTTAAAGGTTAGGGAGGCTTGGGCTGATATAAAAAAACATGGCGGAATCAATCCCCCATTTTACTAGGGGCTGGATAAAAAATATAAGACGTTGATTATAAGGTATATTTTGTTTTCAGTAAAACAACAAAGACAGTGTTTCCAAGTTTGATTAAGGACAGGAAAAAGTCAGTCTATATGATACAATGCCAAATCAGATAAATTACGAAATATACTGGTGGGTTATCGTTTGTTATTGGTGAGATATAACGTTTTTCTAACGGTATAAACGCTATAGGGTATATGAAGAGCGGAGAAGCGATATCATGTTTTTGCAAGTAAATCGTTATGAATACGGATAAAAGATATGACAATTAATCTTGATTCGCGATCTCTTTTTAAGAACTTGTTTTTTATCATATCTCTAAGAGTAAAAATACATTATACATGGTTCTAGCTCATAACGATCTCTTAAATCATCATGATTTTCCCTAAAAATCAGCCGTAGAACGTTGCAGAAACAACCTTGCGTTATTTTTGTGCGATTTAATAATATCTACATCATCTGCAAGCTGATTATCGAACTCATTTTTATTAATTCCCATATTTTCCCTTGTGGGATTTGGGTTTTGCCTCGATAGAGAGGGATCTATGATCTTTCATCTTTGCTTTGGATCTACTATATGAGTCTTGCTAATCTCGTTCGCCGTTATGAAATCAATCGAATGAAGAATCCTGTCTCCGGGGAATAGCATTACGCCACACACAAAGATTCAGTAATGCTTATAACTCAGAGCATAGCTATTTTCAAATTGGTTTATACTGCTTTTAGATTGCTCGGACTGAGTCTCTGGCTTTTCTATAGAGCGGGACATATTTATGTGCAAATCTTTGAAATGCGTACCTGTTTCTTTCCAGTCAAAGGATTTTTGATCTTCCTTTGTCATGAAAGGTTTTTAAGAGTTTACTGTTACAGCATCTCCCTGAATAAAAATACATTTCATGATCGGACTGGGAATGGATCTATCTCGTAAAGAAAAAAGAAGCGAGATCTTATTTCTTTATTAAACTTCCGCCGATGACAGCTTGAAAAGCCTTATCAATAAGGGTCGAATCGCTCAAATTTTTCACGAAATCGGTAGATTCGAGTTTAGATTCTGATGCTATATAGGAAAGAATCGCTTCTTTTAGATTAGATAGGAAATGATCTTGTTGCTTTTCAGGAGTCTGTAGTTTTAAATTTTCCATAATTTTGTTAAAATGAGCGTTAAACTCAATATAAAGATCTTTTCCTATTTGCTGATTAGGGGAGATCTCGGAATGAAGGCGATCACGGATCTGTTGACCATCGATGATCTTTGATGCCATGGCATAATCGCCTTTCTGTACAAGTGATCCCGCATAAGCCAAAGTTTTATTATCCAAGATCCTATATAAGTTATTAGGAACATCACTTCTCTCGTCGAAATGTGAATTGATATTCTTCAGAATATCTATAATTTCATTAGGAGTACGTTTCCTGAGAATCTCTTGAATATTTTTTGCCTCTTCCGGAGATAAAAGTGGCATATTGACACGCTTATGTTTCCACAAAGCACTTTGAGCCTGAGAGCGTCGAGCAATCTCCTCACTTAATAGAATAGGATTGTCCAGCGGCAGGGGATTGATGACTAAAAAACCGTTTTCTAGAGCATATTTTAGGGGATTCTTTTTCACATCATCATAAGATTTCTCAAAAGCCTGTTGTATTTTATTATATCTCCACCATTCAAGTGCGTTAGCATCGCCAGGCTCACTTTTAGGCTTCAAAGAAGCCAAGAGTTCTGTTTCTTTGTCGTAGGAAAGGTTTTTAAATTGAGCATTTTTATCACTGACATATTTGAGAATTTCAACCCGATCGAAAATTACCTTGGCTTTTGCCTTCCCGAAAGCAAGTGTTAGAGTTTCTAGTTGGAGCTCAGGAACATTAAAATCTGCAATGCCACCAAGGCTTACCAAACTTTCTGTATCTTTGAGGATTTTAGAAGCAACTATACGAATCTTTCTAGATTTTTGTGCAGCATTTTCCATCACTTTGTGCAGGACATTCTTTTTGTCTTCGGTACTAATGTATTGCCATCCTTTGCAAGGAGAGGTTTTGGTTTCGTATTCATACTGGACAGCCTGAGAGGTGATTGCTCCTCGCGCATTCAGAGAATCAACAAAATCTCCTATACTCGAGTGAATATTGATGGGATCTTCTTTTCCAGATTCTTTGATAATTTGCGTACTCTGAAACCATTTTCGAAAAAATTCAGGATTTTGATTCACAAGCGAATTTACTTGCTGTGCACCCAAACTCTTATATATTTTTTCTTCTATTCGTTTGCGTTCAAGTGATTCTATAGGAAATTGTTCTACAAAATTCTTTGCTATTTCTTGGATAAGTTTAAAATTATCATCCGAAGGATCTCGTGCAATCAGTTTCTCAAGTATACTTTTCATGTGATTGCTTTGAGTAACGGTATGAATTTGAAGGTAATAAACTTTCCAATTTATTGCCTTATCATAAAGGTTTTGGCGGATATTTTTAGCATTATCTTGGAAATAAGCGCGAAATTGAACAGCAATATCCTTTGAAATTTCTTGTACTGTAGCATCGAAAGCTTTTATCATATCACTTTCGAGATTCTTAAAATCCAGGCTGTTGGGATCAGTCTTTAGCGTCATAGTGTCTAAAAGATCATTCGCTTTTAAACCTAGGCTATCAATTTTTTTAAACAGATCCTCTTGCGCTTTGTGATGCGATATTTTGTGTACTTTTGATATGCCAATGGTTTTTGTCTTGTGGCTCCCTCTGGAAGTTTGGCAAGACGTCAAAAGAACAAAAATCGAAGATAAGAAAACACTACAATACTTCGAAAGATTCACTGTAATCATTCCTTTATATTTAAAAATAACGATATTAATACATGAGTATTGGCTACCATAACTATCTTAAACTGTAAATGAAAGACATAAAAATATCTTGGTAAAAGAACGGAGATTTAATCTTATGATTTTTGTTTGAACTGCTAAAAGAACATTTGAAGATAAGGGAGATTTTGATTCATTTTCACACTTAATACAAAAAGGAATCAATCATGAAGGATAGAGAAATTTCTTGTCGTATGCACCTTTCTTTTTATTTGGAAAATTTGATATCATCAGTCTTTTTATTCAATTTAACTCTTTACGAAAGAGGCATACAGTACCTAATGATTTGTGCAAAGTACTAGATTGGAGTGGGGAGGGGAGTCCAAACTCCTGATTTCATACTGCCCGGGATTGTTAGGGACGATAAGACGTCTATTTGAGTTAGATATATTAAATTACGTCTTTCTATTTTAGATGTAAAATACATAAAAAACATGAGTGCCATCATCTGTATCCAAGGTTATCTATAAAGAGATCAAGATTGGAGAGAAAAAACATCAAGGAATTTTTTGATTATTAAGGGAATTTCGGATAAAAAATCCTTATATCAATTGGAAGGAAATAGGAATTTATTTTAAATTATTGTTCTGTTAATGGAGGAACAAGTATAAGTTTCTGATTTTACTCTGTCTAGGAGAGAGATATATTAAAGTACGAAAACAGGGGGGTATTCTATAAGTATTTATTACGCTTGTGTTCATGTGAAATGAGTTTGAGGATTCTTTTGATTGGCTATATGACGATGAGCATATTGATAAGGCGTATTGAGAAGAAACAAAGAAAAGAATTATAAACCTTATAGAGATAGGAAGCCGTCTTAAAGGCATCCAAAAACACAAAGGAATGACATAAGCAGAGTATGGCGATTGAGTTGTCCTGTCTTTTATTGGCGTCTGCAACATTGAAAACGGGCATAGAAAACCAGCAATAAAAACCGCTTTGAGGATTAAACGCGATTTGAACAAGCCGTTAGATTGGATTTCTTTTGGTGATGAGATTATGATACCGAAAAGCACAATATGAGTATCAAAACGAAAAACTATGTCAATAGGATGTTTTTAGAGTTCATGTCGTAAATTGATCATGTTACGCAACCCTATCGATCAGGATTTTGCAAAGTTAAATTATTAATGTCATTACCCGTATATGTGATTAGTCTTCCTTACGCCAATGCAAGACGGAAACAATTTTCTCTCCGTTCTTCAGCTATTAATCTGGGATTTTCCTTTTTTGATGCTGTATGCGGTGAAAGTAGTCCAATCTGCAAAGAAATTTTATCTCTCCAAAATCAATGTTATAAGAAAGCTTTTAAACGTTCGTTATCGCTTCCTGAATTGGGTTGTTATATGAGTCATATCAATGTTTGGAAGAAAATTGTCGCATCAGATGATTGGGGTGCTATTGTTTTAGAAGATGATGCCGATTTTGCGCCTGGCTTTATTCAGCTTGCTTCCTATTTGGAAAAGTGTGATATCAGCAATCTTCTTATTAAATTTAACTCTTTACGAAAGAGACCTAAAGTAAGTAATTATTTATGCAAAACACCGGGTGGTTTTGTTATATTACAATCTAGGATTTTATCCAGCCGTACTACTGGCTATTTAATTGGTAAGATAGCTGCTTCTCGTTTTTTAACTGTTCGTAAAAATATATTGCGTCCTGTTGATATGGATATGAAGCATTGGTGGGAACATCAGATTCCATCTCTCGTGACTGAACCTGGAGCAGTATATGAAACTGCGAATATTTTTACAGAAAGTTCAATTGAAAAAAGTCGTCTTCAAAACAAACGATCTCCTCTTTCCATACGCTTCTACCATAATATGCGTTACCAATTAAATTTTTGCTATCAATCTTGGAAAAGCTCTCTTCCATATGTTTCCCCATCGATTTTTTGGGATCCTTTGATATCAGAATCGACACGACTAGAAAAGCAGTTGTCTGGATATAAAATGGATAGTTAAATCGTTTTCCAAGAATACTTCTCAGGAGCCCTTTTGAATTGTTTTAAAGCTTATTTACTTGAGTTTTTTACAAGCTCATTGAGATGATTTAAAAGTTCTTCATGTGAGAATTGGAAACCAGAGTCTATCCATTTTTTTTTGAGGAAAGATAGAATCTTTCCGACACGTTTTCCCTGTGAAATTCCCGTTTTTAAAACATCATTTCCAGTTAAAGGGAAAACGGGTTCCACCCAACTTGGGATGTCTTCAAGAATTTTGAGAATTTTTTGTGTACATTTCAAGTCAACTTGATTGTCATTTAATGCTAGAAAAAGCTTTATTTTTTTTTCTACTGCTTTTTTCCCATGCAAATAAATTAATTTATTAATTTCTTTTTTGGAAAAATTTTCATGAATATTGCATTGTACACATGAAATAAAAAGATTCTTTATTTGACGTGGTAGACATATTTTTTTAGCCATAAAAACAACAGATTGCCTATCTTGTAATGGAATCAATGCAATGAAACGCAACAAAGAATCTACTGTCCAGCCGAATTTTTTTTCTCCCGAAACCATCAATGAAAATTTATCCATCGAAAAATCCTGTATTAAAGGAAATATTTCCTTTAATATTCCGGTATCATGCATGCATGACATGACATAAACAGGATCTTCAGCTTCTAGTAATCTGTGTATTTCCGACCAGATGCGTTCAGCGGAGAGTGTTTTTAGATTTTTTTTAGCGCGTATAGTTGCATCAAGACCATCTGGATCAATTTTACCCTTGCCATAATGTGCAGAAAATCGAAACAATCGCAAAATACGGAGGTAGTCTTCTGCAATGCGTTTATCAGCGTCGCCGATAAATTTTATCGTACGATTCTTGATATCGGTCAAACCATCCACATAATCCATAACTTGACCTTGTTGATCTGCATATAAAGCATTAATTGTAAAGTCTCTTCTGAGGGCATCGACATGCCAATTATTTGTAAAAACAACCTGGGCACGACGTCCATAAGTTATAAAATCGCTCCTTAACGTTGTTATGTCAAAATTTTTGTCACGAGCTATTACTTTTACGGTTCCATAGGAAATTCCTATTGGAATGACCTTATAGTTCGTCTTAGAAAGGATTTTCATAACGACATTAGGAAGAATTGTAGTAGCGATATCAATATCTTTAACCTCAAAATCCATGAGGCTATTCCTAATCGCTCCACCGACGACACAAGACTTATCTCCGCCTTGATTTAGTAAAGAAAGGATTTTTATGAGGTCAAGGTCGCTAAACCACTTGTATTTAGAAACTGAAACCATGCGTCATCGTCATCCTATGGCAATACTCAATGATGAAATATGAGATAATTCTTTATGGAATAGATAATACAGTCGAAATTGAAATATGCAAAAAATTCTGTCAAGAAAATTAACAAGAGAAGACGTGAATTAAGGGAGAAGATATCTTTTTAGAGATGTTTAAAAAATAAAAAATATGAGGAAAAAAATATAATTATTGAAAAATTGATATTTTAAATTGCGGTTGTTACGAATCCAAACTCAAGCTAAGCCAAAAGCCAAAAGCCAAAAGCCAAAAGCCAAAAGCCAAAAGCCAAAAGCCAAAAGATAAGCTTTAACCTCATTCAGGACAGCTAATCCCAAGTCTAAGTCCTCAAGTCAAGCCACTAATGCTAAGCCTTAGCTAAAATCCCAAGAATCAAGATTTAAGCTAAGAGCCTTATCTCAAAGGTATTTTGCGTTCGAAAAACATAAAGGCATTATCGAATATATTTCAAAATAAAATTTTCCAATACTAGGATAAAAAAACTCTTATATTGCAAAGATAGAGCACAAAAATGAGAAAATTTATCAAACAAAAATTTTTGGCAAGTCATTATATACAGTACTATAATTATAGCTTAAAAAGCTCTTCAAGCCTGCATTTTGTTTTTCTTCTGAGTGCTTCAAGATGCGTCATGCGCGATGATCCTTTTTTGTATCTTCTTAGGTATAATTTATTCTTCTATGTAAGTTATACAATCAGCTCTTGTATTTTATTAAATCTGCATGACTCTATGTCGATTTAAGGAAACATTATATCTTTTATAGCCTTTATCCTATCAAATACTGCAGCTCTGATACTATATTAGATAGAGGGCTATTTTCCTATGAAAGTTAATTTCTGATTAAGCTAAAACAGATCCCTTATGCCCCCCAAATCATCGGCTCGGGGGCTGTAAACGCTTCATAGCCACAATTTTTATAATTTTTATAGCCCTAATTTTTCTATATTTTTTAATAAAAAAAGTAGCAATATTAAACAGTTAGTGCTATAGTATTGCATCGTTAACTATCGGTAGAAACGATTGCTAATCCTACCAGCTCTTCTCTCTCTTTCAGGATAGGGAGAAGACTGTATTGCAAACCACAGATAGCAATCCTCTTCCTATATTAGGAATTTAGGATTGCTTGTATTTTGAATACTCTACTGCAGCCGAATGTTGAATATGATACGGCTCTTTTACCAGCATATGCCGTAAAGCCCTGTCCTTCAGGACGGGGATAAGGCGTATGCTGGTAAACAAAAAAAAGGCTATAGGAAGTATGGAGAAGATTAAAAGCAGAATAGCTTTTCTTTCCAAGAAAGTATCGGAGGGGGATGAGAAAGAAAAAGCCGAATTTGATGCTTTGTGTGCTCAAGAAGCCGAACTCAGAATTAAATACCAACCCTCATATCGATTCTCAACGCAAATAAAAAGGAATAACACCATGTCAAAAGATATAGAAGTCCTCTACCAAACCCAATGGACAAACCTCATAGAATCTCATTAGCTCCCTACAACAAAGCGAAGTGTGCAGACGCTGTGACTATCCAATCAGGGCTCGTCGGGGATGGCGTCGTATGCGTCAACCAGTTCGGGGAAATGGAATCACGGGGAGTGACTCAAAGGTACGGGGTGACAGAAAACAATCCACCTGAGCAATTCCAATTCCGTCGGTATGTGAAAGGTACTCCTAGAATCATATCAGCGTTGGTTGACAACTTGTATGATCAAACGAACACTTCCGTTGATATCCTTAAGGGTTACGCAATGTCAGCTATTAAGGGTATGAATCTGGCTCAAGATCGTATGGTCATCAAGGGTATTTTTGGTACTAATTTCAAAGATGATGGGACTAGCACTCAAGAATTTGACACTAGTATGATGGTTCCACTCACCCACGGGGTGAATCTACTCTCACAAGAGGAACGGTTACCAGCACACGCCGTAAAGCCCCGTCCTTCAAGGCGGGGATATAAGGCGAAAATCCCTTGTCTCTTTAAAAATCAGTCTGGTGTTTTTTGTTTTTCGATATATTTTCGG
>NZ_JACETX010000006.1:0-36467 GCF_014048425.1 Candidatus Liberibacter sp.
TGCCTGTGGAGGAATACACAATTAAGCTGTCCAATAAAGCAGGAACCCACTGAGGTGAGCCATACAATAGTATGAACACTGTAGGAATCCTCGTCCTTCAGGACGGGGAGGATGTCAACCTAGCTAATGCAGTGAGCTGTTCACGAACAACATTTGTGATCATCAGTGCCGATATGTATTTTGCTCTCACTTCAAATGGAGACAATGGGATGCCCATTTCCGAATACCGTTTTGCGGATCTTGGAACGTCTAACATGAACGTCTTAAACATGGAAAAAGGCACTAATTTGAATTGGGTCAAAAACCTTAAAAGCTCACCTGGGACAGTCCCTGCTTTAGCGTTCAACAATCCTAGATTTTGTTTGTCTAGCAGGCTAGGACCCATTGCACCCCTTGCCCATGTTTGCTGTTCCTTATGAAGCATGCCGTAAGGAAAAAAAATTAGAAATTGAATTAAAATCAAGTACTTAAGTAACAAGATAAATTTTCTTACAAAATGTCTTACTTTCTGTTATCCAAAAACATGAACCCTTTACGGCTGGACAAACGATAGAAGGAATTGCATGGCTATCACCTTTATCAGGACCAGCTCTTGCCGGGCTGTTTGATAGCAGTTTTTCCTCTTATTTCAAAGGCATAAGCGCCAGCGGTTACTTTTACACCATACCGACACTATATTTAAGTCTCTCTGAAAACAATCAAAAGAGCTTTTTATCCAAAATACAAAATTTCTTGAATGAGCTTCGTACAAAAACCGGAGAACACATTCGTAAAAAGCTTCCAGGAGATATTGGCGCACTTGCAGCAGCTCTTGTAACCGATGAGCGCCGAGCCATCTCCGAAGATACCACGAAATCCCTTAGAAGATCTGGATTAGCGCATATAATAGCGATATCTGGGTTAAATATGACGATAGCCGCAGGTATTTTTTCTCGGCATACGCTCACTCTTTTCTAGCCATATAGCCTTAACAGAAAGATTCCCAATCAAAAAAATCGCCGCTTTCGGGGCTCTTTTTACAGTGACGTCCTATTTTTTGATATCGGGAGCCAATGTGCCCACTCAAAGAGCCTATTTCATGACCGTCGTTATGCTAATCTCTTATTTGTTCGACAAACATTCCAACGGATTACGCAGCATCGCACTAACCGCCATCGTAATCATCTGCTTTTCCCCTTCAGAAGTGATCGGTCCTAGCTTTCAAATGTCATTCGCAACAACAACCGCACTCATAGCAATCAACGCTTATGGGAAAAAGAGAATGCTTCCTCACCCTCTCCTCAAAATTTTGCCTGACAAGGGAATGAGTATTACCGCTATAATACGTTTTTTCAAGACGGTCTTCATAACCTCTTTAATAGGCAGTGCCTCTGCCTCTATTTTCTTGATAAAATATTTTCACTGCATACCCTTGTATGGATTAATTGCAAATCTTCTTGCTATACCAATCTTATCGTTTGTAGTGATGCCATCAGGGCTTATCGCAGTATTACTCATGACTTTTTCTCTAGATGATATCCCTCTACACGTCATGGGTTGGGGATTGGAAATAGTAATCAATATTTCGAATAACATTTCAACATTAGGTGACGAAATATGCATGGGAAGAATCTCTAAAACTTCCTTTATATTCGCAGTTATTGGTTTCGTTCTATTAGTCTTTTTCCAGACAAATATCCGCCACATCGGAACTATAATGATAGTTTTTATAGCTATACCCGTCGCTATCTTTTTCCCTTATCCTCCTCCTGACCTTATTGTTTCCGAAGATGGAAAACTCGTCGCATTTTTGTATAAAAACACTTTAAATTCCAACAATTCAAATCCTTCTCAATTCATACTTTCCCAATGGGAAACAGCGCTAATGGCTACAATTTACGGAAAACCAAAAAAACTAAAGAAGAAAGAAATTCCCAAAAAAAAAATCGACCAGGATTTCTTTAAAAAAGTTCTCACATTAACAAAACCTGGAAGCTTTCTCTGCGTTGATAAATTATTTTGTACCGGATACCATCATGAAAGCGGGTTGGTTATTACTACCCTTAAAAAGGAAGAATACGCTGGCCTATCTTGCCAATTTTCTGACATCCTCATAACAGAGATAGAAGGAATAAAGTCCGAATCATGTGGTGTTTCGCTATTAATTTCTCCAGAAACACTCAGAGAAAAAGGCTCTCTGGAAATACGCATTATCCCATCATCAAACAAGGGAAATGACAGACCTTCCTTTATTGTCAACGGCGCTATAACAAATCCCTATGCTCCTTGGAACAAGAACGGAAGAGAATTAATGTTAATGCCAAGACAATAAAGAATAAAATAACAATAAATTAATTATAGGTATGTATTTCAAGATTCATAGCTAGTTTTCAAGGACTCAGTCCAGAAGGATCCATGACAAACACTTGATCACGATGGATCTGATACTTCGACGATCACGATACGATAGCGGACACTTTGAATACAGATCGTTGTGATAATGATGTTGATAATGTCGTTCCGTTATCCAAAAATAATATAGATCGGAAGAACTAGTCCACTGATAATTGCAATATAAAATATTCTCTAAATTGAGAGAGATCTAAAGGATCTGGATAAGTTAATTTACGGCAATTTAAAAAGAATCCATCATATTTGAAATGGATGAGGAGGATTAATCCTAAGCTAAATATTTGTTTTAACGTCTTAAATTTTTTTTATTTTAAATCTCTAGATAAAGATTGTTGTCAGAGCAATGGCGACTTTCTAGAGAATGCTTGAAGCTTGAATATTTGCAATTATTTTTTCCGAAAATCAATCCGCCTTTTTAAAGAGATTTTTTGATATCAAGTTATCCAAGATACTATGACTTATTCGCGTTTGATGTATGCTTCGCTGTCTTTGGCTAATACTTCTATGCATTTCATTGCTATATTTTTAGATTAAATGATCAATTCATTGGTCAAATCACTTTCGTTATTTTCTCCCTTATCCAGAACAAGTCCTCATTTATGATGATAATAGCGCACCCTTCCTACCAATTTTCTTGTATCTTTATACTACTGAGCGGGAAATACGGGTTTTATATGCAGGCTCTAAATCAATAAAATCTCTTAAGAGAAGATTCCTTGTTGTTCAGGGAAATAACAATTATATTTCCTATATTAACCGTTTTACTAGCACAACAATTTTATAGCTTTAATCATCTCAACTTGTTGTTTATGCTTTACATGGTTTATATAAAAATCAAACATAGAGGGAACGAAACGGAGCAAAAACCCAAATATGCCACCAACAATGAACATACTCATCCGTTCGATAACCAATTTTTGACCTTGAAAACAACATAAAAGATAGAAGCTACGCTGAGAGTTATAAAACCCTCTCTTAGAATCCCAGCTCCAATCATTGAATCATCCCCCCTTCTCAAAAGCATAATGCTCACCTTTTTATAGCATTTTTTCTGGAATCAGGATGTCACATGTACTGTTTTGAATAGAAGAAATCAAACCTTCAACTGCTATATCCTCCCCATCCCCATAAGCGGAATTGACAAAAAATGAGATCCCGCCTTCGAATCTATTTTATAAGAGGAGAATCCTTTTTAGATCTAGATCTTGATTTTATCAGAGACTGCTTCAAAACTTTGGTCACTGCCTCCACAAGGAGGATTCCACCCAACCTGAAAAGCCATGAATAAATTGATTGCACGCAAGGAAAATATCTTAAACTTTTCTGGAATTTTAAAAAGCCACGCCAATGCTCAAGATCATCTAGGAATGCGACGGATAAATCCCTTTCTTTTCAAAGGTTTTTTTGAATAGAATTTTTGCTAGAATCAGATTATAAGTTCTGTAACCTCAAAAACGTTAACAATACGTTGATATCCCCCTGATTGAGAAGAAAATTGAGGACTGTTTTCATTTCATCAAATGACGGAGAAACACACGTTATCTATACGCTCTTGAATAAAATACAAGGGCTTTTGCTGCTTGAGAGTCAACCTCTTTAGGACTTTATCCTCAAACAGAATAGTCATATCAATCCTTACGAGAAAATATCCTATGATATACTAACGTAAATGCAATTTAATACATAGGTCTTTTAAAAATATAGACATAAGGTATCCCTCCAAGTATTGCAAAACAATATCTAGTCCATTATTACGGTGCATGCTTTCATGGTTACCTTCCTCAAGAATATGTAAAAATGAAAAGGATTTAGGCTAAAAAATAGCAGGTTATACTACTCATGCGATATCTTTTCTCAGCATAAAAACCAATTCTTTGGGGGATCCTTCATAAAATACCGCTTAACAAGAGATAGAAGCGATTCGCATGCAACACGCTAACTCAGAAGTTGTCCTCAAAAACGGCACAAAACAAGTGACGTTTTCCAATTCAAAACGTTTTTCACTCATTTCAGGACCATGTCAAATAGAAAGTCGCAAGCATTCCTTTATGATTGCAGAGAGGCTTTGTGAGATTTGCACTTCTCTCAATATTGGATTGGTTTATAAATCCTCATATGACAAAGCAAATCGCAGTTCACTGATGAGTCAACGCGGCGTAGGAATCGATGAAGGGCGACATATTTTTCAGGATCTGAAAGAGAAATACGGTTTTCCAATCCTAACGGATGTTCATAGTGAATCTGAGTGTAAAAAGATAGCTGATAGCGTTGATATTTTGCAAATTCCTGCTTTGCTATGCCGTCAAACAAATCTGTTAGTCGCAGCAGCTCAAACAGGACGCGTTATTCATGTAAAAAAAGGACAATCTCTCTCTCCTGTAGAAATGCAAAATGTCCTTTACAAACTAAATGCCAGCGGCGCAAAAAATGTATTACTTTGTGAGCGTGGCTCATGTTTTGGATACAATAACCTCGTTGTCGATATGCGATCTTTACCTATCATGGCATCTATGGGTGTTCCTGTTATTTTTGATGCCAGCCATTCTATCCAGAGACCTGGACTGAAGGGGGATAGATCTGGAGGAGATCCTCAATTCATCCCCTATCTCGCCAAAGCTGCCATTGCCATAGGCGTCGCCGGCATATTTCTCGAAACACACCAAGATCCTCAAAACGCCCCATCCGATGGTCAAAACATGATAAAAATAGATGATCTACCAAAACTTCTACGACAGCTACTAGCCATCGACAAAGTTGTAAAATCGATGTAGGAAATGGTAGTGTCTGCTTGTCCCAATCTTTTGTACAGAAACTTTATTCAGGAGAGACTATGATCCCCATAACAGATATAACTGCTCGAGAAATTCTTGATAGTCGGGGTAATCCAACTATTGAAGTTGATGTCCTCCTTGAAGACGGAAGCATTGGCCGTGCCGCAGTTCCTTCCGGTGCCTCTACTGGAAGCCATGAAGCTATTGAGTTGCGGGACAAAGAAACTCGTTATTTTGGGAAAGGCGTTTTGAAAGCCGTTGAAATCATTAATAAAGAGATTCGCACAGCATTACTGGGACAGGATGCCAGAGATCAACTCCTTATCGATCAAACAATGATTGATCTTGATGGAACCCCTAATAAAGCTCGTTTTGGTGCAAATTCTATCCTTGGCGTATCTCTCGCTGTTGCTAAAGCGGCAGCTCAAGCATCCTATTTACCTTTATACCAATATTTAGGAGGATGTAACGCTCATGTCCTCCCCGTTCCCATGATGAACATTCTTAATGGTGGTCTTCACGCTGATAATTCTATTGATTTCCAAGAGTTTATGATTGTCCCCGCAGGTGCCAAAAACATCCGCGAAGCCATCCGCATGGGTGCAGAAGTATTTCATACCTTAAAACAGGAATTAAAATTACAAGGATATCGTACCGATGTCGGAGACGAAGGAGGATTTTCTCCTGATCTCAATAAAACTTCCTTCGCACTTGATTTAATTGTGAACTCTATAGACAAAGCAGGATACGCTGCAGGGAAAGATATATTTATCGCTCTTGACTGTGCTGCAACTGAATTTTTTATAGGGGGAAAGTATATTTTAAAGGGTGAAAACCTAGAACTACAGCCTGAAGAGATGGCCGATTATCTTTCTGATCTTATTAGCCGCTATCCTATCATCTCTATTGAAGACGGGATGTCTGAAAATGACTGGGATGGCTGGAAAATTTTGACTGAGAAAGTAGGTTCCCATTGTCAATTAGTGGGCGATGACCTTTTTGTTACCAACTCCGATCGTTTAAGAAAGGGGATAAAATCAGGTGTCGCAAATTCGATACTTATTAAACTAAATCAAATAGGCTCCCTTTCCGAAACACTGAATACCGTGGATACAGCACATAAGGCAGGATACTCAAGTGTTATTTCCCATCGCTCCGGGGAAACAGAGGATCATACAATAGCAGATCTAGCAGTTGCAATTAACAGTGGACAGATCAAGGCTGGATCCCTAGCACGCTCTGACAGACTCGCAAAATATAATCAATTAATCCGAATCGAAGAAAGCCTCGGAAAACAGGCAAAATTTGCTGGTTATTGTATACTAGACAAATAACCTGAGTTATATGACTAGACACAGCTTTTTTGTTGCCGTAAAAAGGAAGTGTGATTACCTGATTTTAGTTTTAATCAATCCCTTTGTATTATCTTTATTGTGAAGAAGCGTTTCCTGCAAAGTTCTTAGATATGTTAACGAAGCATCATAAAAAAAGCGAAATTACTAGGATAGTCTTGCGAGCCATATCTATTGCGTCAATAATTTATTTTGGAAACCATGCTATTCGAGGTGATTACGGCTTGTACGCAACCGAAATTTTGAAGAAACGTCTAACTGAATATGAAAGCTCACTTTCAGAGCTGCGTAAAACTCGCGCAAAACTGGAACATAAGGTGAAATTATTGAGTGATGGATCTCTCGAAAGAGATATGCTGGATGAAAAGGCACGCTATAATCTCAATTTATCCCGTTCTGATGAAATTATTCTATTTGATTCCTATTTTTAGTTATGAACCTATTTCTTTCTTGTAAAAAAAATGTCCGACTATTAATCCCTTGTATGGAATTGTATGGATAATACTTTGATCTTATTCACGGGATATTTTTAAATAAATTGCCCAAGACGTGGCAAGGGACATGGACGACGGAGATATAAAGATGAGTCAATCTCAATCTATTTCACAATGTCATGATATTATGGAACAACTTATGCTTGATCCTTCCTTCAAGACACCAAAGATTTCTGAATTTGATAGCACGGAGGAATTATCCGCATATCGGGAAATGTTGCTTATTCGTCGTTTTGAAGAAAAATCTGGTCAATTATATGGCATGGGGTTAATCGGTGGATTTTGTCACCTTTGCATTGGTCAAGAAGCTGTGATCGTCGGCATGAAAATGGCTCTTAAACCAGGAGATCAAATGATCACAGGGTATAGAGATCATGGACATATCCTCTCTTGTTCAGTAGATCCATCAAAGGTAATGGCAGAATTGACTGGTGGTCAGAGAGGCATATCAAAAGGCAAAGGTGGATCAATGCATATGTTCTCGAAAGAAAATGGATTTTACGGAGGGCATGGCATTGTTGGAGCACAAGTTTCCCTCGGAACAGGGATTGCCTTTGCAAACAAATACCGTAATTCTGATAGAGTATGTGCAGTTTGTTTTGGAGATGGCGCTGCAAATCAAGGACAAGTTTATGAAAGTTTCAACATGGCTGCACTGTGGAAACTCAACGTAGTTTATATTGTTGAAAACAATCAATATGCCATGGGAACTTCTGTTATGCGAGCATCTGCCCAACCTGATTTTTCAAAAAGAGGTATCTCATTTGGAATTCCTGGGATACAGGTTGATGGTATGGACGTACGATCTGTCAAGGAATCAATGGATAAGTCCATTGATTATTGCCGTTCCAATAATAACGGTCCGATTATAGTAGAAATGCTAACATATCGCTATAGAGGACATTCTATGTCCGATCCCGCAAACTATCGGACCCGCGATGAAGTCAATGAAATGCGCACTGCTCATGATCCGATTGAACAAGTTCGCATGAGATTATTGGAAAAAAAATGGGCGAGTGAAAGTGATTTGAAAGCAATAGAGGGTGAAGTGCGTAAAATTGTAAATGATAGTGTAGATTTTGCAAAATCCGATAGGGAACCTGATCCTTCTGAACTCTACTCAGATATTCTTACCTGAAGCAGGAGAGAAAACATGCCAATTATAATAACTATGCCATCTCTTTCTCCTACAATGAAAGACGGAAATATCTCTGAATGGAAAAAAAAAGTAGGAGATCCTATCACACCAGGTGACATTCTATGCGAAGTTGAAACCGATAAAGCAATTATGGAAGTGGAATCCATAGATGAAGGGACTCTAGGAAAGATTATTGTGCCAGATGGCACAAGAAATGTTTGTATCAACACTCCTATTGCTATCATTCTTCAAGAAGGAGAGACTGTAGCGGATATCGAATCGGTTATCCCCCAACAATCAGAAGAAGATACCAGTATGGCACCAAGTCCTTCGACACCAAAATCACCTGATAAAAGTGACGTTTTACCCAATTTTTCAATGACCAAATGTACTGAAAAAGATATTTTACAAGATTGCGATGCTTATGCAAATTCCCCAACAACTTCAATGACTGTGCGAGAAGCATTGCGTGATGCCATGGCAGAAGAAATGCGTCGTGACGCGGATGTCTTCATCATGGGCGAAGAAGTGGCAGAATATCAAGGGGCCTATAAAGTGACTCAAGGGCTTCTGCAAGAATTCAGTTCTAAAAGAGTTGTTGATACACCAATTACTGAACATGGATTTGCAGGTATTGGTATAGGATCAGCTTATGCAGGATTGAAACCCATCGTGGAGTTTATGACTTTTAATTTTGCAATGCAGGCGATAGATCAAATTATTAATTCAGCCGCTAAGACACGATACATGTCTGGTGGACAAATGCTTGTACCTATTGTATTTCGCGGTCCTAATGGAGCTGCTGCACGCGTTGCCGCACAACATTCTCAATGCTATGCGGCATGGTATAGCCACATTCCAGGATTAAAGGTCGTTATGCCTTATACAGCATCTGATGCCAAGGGACTTCTTAAAGCTGCTATCCGCGATCCTAATCCTGTTGTTTTTCTTGAAAATGAAATCCTTTATGGAGAAAACTTTGATGTTCCTATAGTCGATGATTTTATATTGCCGATTGGAAAGGCACGCATTCACCGTAAAGGCAACGATGTTACGGTGGTTTCTTTTGGAATCGGCATGCACTATGCCACAAAAGCAGTCTCTGAACTAGAAAAAGAAGGCATAGACGTAGAATTGATCGATCTTCGCACTATTCGTCCCATGGATTTGCAGACAATATTGGAATCTGTTAAAAAGACAGGGAGACTGGTAACTATTGAAGAAGGATATCCACAGTCATCGGTGGGTTCAGAGATAGCTAATCGCGTTCAAAAGGAAGTTTTTGACTATCTTGATGCTCCTATCCTGACGATTGCAGGCAAGGATGTTCCAATGCCATATGCAAAAAATCTAGAAAAACTTGCTCTTCCTAGTGTGAGTGAAATTATTGAGGCCGTTGAGTTTGTCTGTTATAAACAAAAGGCGAGGAATTTATGATAAATACAATAACTATGCCTGCGCTATCTCCGACCATGAAAGAAGGAAAGTTGGCAAAGTGGATGGTCAAAAAAGGAGATGCAGTCTCTCCAGGTGATGTTATTTGTGAGATTGAGACTGATAAAGCCCTTATGGAAGTAGAGGCTGTGGATGAAGGAATTGTGCAAGAAATCCTCATCCCCGAAGGAAGCGAAAATGTTAAGGTCAACAGCGCGATATTGAGTTTATCTACCGATTGTGATGAACCCGCAACATTTCCTACCAAACTACCAGCAAGTTCTGTACAGCCTGATCAAAACATCTCCGATCAACCTCCAAAGAATCCTATACGTTCTCCTATATATTCCAAAGAACAAAAAAACCAATCCCCGAGAGACGGAAATTTACGCCTTATTTCCCCTCTTGCACGTCGTCTTGCACAAGAAAATGGAATTAATATTTCTTCTATATCTGGTTCCGGTCCTCATGGACGTATTATCAAGAGAGATATTGACAAGTTCCTGCTACAAAGCTCGACAGAATTTTCACCGCAGCATTTTCCAACCCAATCGTTGGCAACAACCGATGATACATCTTCTGCATCTGATGCTGATACTTTACGGATGTTTGCAAAGGATTCCTACGAATCTATGCCGCATGACAGTATGCGCAAGACCATTGCTCGCAGACTTCAAGATTCCAAGAGATTCATACCGCATTTTTATGTATCAATTGATTGCAATATTGATAATCTTCTCTCTTTACGAACACAGACAAACACTGCGATGCAGTCTTGCAAAGAAACAAAAGATACCATTAACAAAATCTCCGTCAATGACCTCGTTTTAAAGGCTTTTGCATTGGCGATGGCACAAGTACCAGATGCTAATGTTTCCTGGACAGAGACTTCTCTTCTTCGTCACCGACATGTTGATATCAGCGTCGCCGTAAGTGTTCCAGGGGGAATTGTCACCCCTATCATTCGAAAAGCCGATCAAAAAAGTGTTTTTGATATTTCTTCGGAGATGAAAAATCTTAGCCAACGTGCCAAACAAAGGAAACTTAAACCTGAAGAATATCTAGGCGGGACAACTTCTGTATCCAACATGGGAATGCTTGGCGTCAAAAGTTTTTGCGCTGTCATTAATCCGCCCCAATCTACCATCCTTGCTGTAGGCGCTGGAGAGCAAAGACCCATAATTCAAGCGGGAGCAATAAAAATTGCAACTTTAATGACAGTAACTCTTTCAGCTGATCACCGTTCTGTAGACGGTGCTGTTGCTTCAGAGTTATTGTCCGCTTTTAAGGAATACATAGAAAATCCCGTCAGAATACTACTGTAAACAAGGGATAAAATTTCAAATTTTCCCCTTATTGATTGTGTGTCTAGACACAGAGCATTGTGTACATAAAACGAATAAGATGCGTGAAGTGGAGAGATTTATGTCAAAACCCTATGATGTGATTATAATTGGCTCGGGTCCAGGTGGATATATTGCCGCTATACGTGCTGCGCAGCTTGGTCTTAAAGTGGCTGTTGTCGAATATGAAAATTTAGGCGGTATTTGCTTAAATTGGGGCTGTATTCCAACAAAGTCTTTGCTACGTTCTGCCGAAATATTTGATTATATCCGTAATGCGGCACATTATGGACTGAGTAATATCGGACAACCATCTGAACCCAATATAAAGGATATTGTAGAGCGTTCTCGGAGCGTTTCACATCAATTGAATCGCGGCGTAGAGTTTTTGATGTATAAAAATAAGATTGATATCATTTGGGGTCAAGCAGTACTAAAGAGCCCTTCCGAAATCATCGTTTCAAAACCAACAAAACCGGTAATTCAACCACAACATCCTATTCCAAAGAAAGTTTTGGGAGAAGGTGTTTATGCAGCAAAACATATCATTATTGCCACAGGCGCTCGACCACGCTCTATTCCAGGAATACAGCCAGAGGACAACAAGTTAATATGGACATATTTTGAAGCGCTCAAGCCACAGAAAAAACCAAAATCCCTTATCGTATTGGGATCTGGGGCTATTGGAGTAGAATTATCGTCCTTTTATAATTCCATAGGTGTAGATATATCTCTTATAGAGTTAAAGAAGCATATTTTGCCGATAGAAGATTCAGAAATTTCCAGATTTGTTCAGAAATCTCTTCAAAATAGAGGGATAAAAATACTAACCGAATCAAAAATTTTCGACGTCAAAACAAAAAAGGATTCAGTATCTGTCCAACTAGAAGATAAAAGTGGTTCACACTCATTGATGACAGCAGACCGCTTAATACTAGCCGCCGGCGTACAGGGAAATATTGAAAATATTGGACTAAAAGAACTAGGCATTAAAACAGAAAATGGTTGCATCGTCGTGGATGGTTATAGTCGCACTAACGTATCTGGAATCTATGCCATTGGTGATGTAGCTGGTCCACCAATGCTAGCTCATAAAGCTGAGCATGAAGGCGTGATATGTATCGAAAAAATCGCGGGTCTTCCCAATGTCTCTCCTCTGGATAAGAGAAAAATTCCTGGATGTACGTATTGCAATCCCCAAGTCGCATCCATCGGCATGACGGAAGAAACTGCTAAAAATCAAGGGCTTGATATTCGTGTTGGCAGATATAGTTTTTCTGCCAATGGTAAGGCTATCGCACTTGGAGAAGATGCCGGAATTGTCAAAACCATTTTTGACAAAAAGACAGGAGAATTGTTGGGAGCCCATATGGCAGGAGCAGAAGTGACTGAGCTTATTCAAGGTTTTGCTATAGCAATGAATCTGGAAACCACCGAAAAGGACTTAATGCATACTGTTTTTCCGCACCCTACACTTTCCGAGATGATGAAAGAAAGTGTTCTGGATGCATATTCCCGTGTTATTAATGCCTAAAAACCTATATATTATCAATGTTTTAGAAAATAATCTTTATGATTGAGTATGCAAAGGATATGATCCTAGATTTTCTTGTCAAGCATTGCAAGGCTTGATTATCGGTTTTTTTGGAGCAACTTGGGCTTTATGATTGACATGTGCAGTCATCTTGCTCTCCGAAAGATTTTCTTGCTCCTTAATATCAATGGACTGTCAAAAATCTTTTTGGTACAAGGAAAAAAGGTTCTCTCGTTGCTAGATGACGATCTTACTGTCAATGATAGATCCTTGATTTTTCCCTAGCTTTATTGGAATAATTATGGTTACGGTTTTCAATGCAGTCAATAAAAAGAAGCCCCTTCTAAAATCTATTCACGATAGAGAACAAAGGGTTCGACACCCCGAAAAGGCCCATAAACCTAATACAGAGATTATGGAAAAACCGGATTGGATTCGTGTGCGCGCTCCTGTATCGCAGGGTTATAAAAAAACCTATGATATTGTGCGCTCTCATCAATTAGTAACAGTTTGCGAAGAAGCAGGATGTCCCAATATCGGGGAATGCTGGAACAAAAGTCATGCTACTTTTATGATTATGGGAGCAATTTGCACAAGAGCCTGTGCATTCTGCAATGTTTCTACGGGAAAACCACAATCTTTAGATCCCAAAGAACCCCAAAACGTCGCATGGGCCGTTAAATCTATGCAACTTTCACATGTAGTTATCACATCTGTCGATCGCGATGACCTTGAGGACGGTGGCGCCCAGCACTTTGCAGATGTTATTTTAGCAATAAGAGAATCCTCGCCATCCACAACTATTGAAGTACTCACCCCTGATTTTTTGCGAAAACATCATGCCTTAGAGAAAGTGATTGAAGCGAAGCCTAACGTGTTCAATCATAATCTTGAAACAGTTGCTTCGAATTATCTTACGGTGCGCCCTGGTGCTCGTTATTTTCATTCCCTACGACTATTACAACATGCAAAGGAATTAGATCCTAAAATTTTTACCAAATCCGGACTGATGCTCGGTCTTGGAGAAAAACGAAATGAAGTATTACAACTCATGGATGATTTGCGAACTGCTGAAGTTGATTTTTTGACCATCGGACAATACCTTCAGCCAACACGCAAGCATAAAAAAGTAGAAGATTTTGTAACACCGCAAGAGTTTAAATCCTATGAAACCATCGCTTATAGCAAAGGATTCCTGATGGTTTCTTCAAGCCCCCTGACTCGCTCCTCTTATCATGCCGGAGATGATTTTTTACGTTTAAAAGCTATCCGTGAAAAGAGCGATTGTAGAAATGAAAGTGTACTTATACCCTCTAAAACCATAGCAAGAAGTTAGAATATCTTCTTTCAAGAAAAAAGTAGAGATGAGTAAATTCGAATAATGCATCATTTTAAATCTAATCGTGTCGTCAGTTATAATTCTGAACAAATGTTTGACTTGGTAGCCGACGTAGAGAAGTATCCCCAATTCGTCCCACTTTGCAAAAAAATTGTCGTTTATTCCCACGAACAAATCGACAAAGAATTATCGCTCGTAGCTGGCATGACAATAGGCTATATGGGTATACAGGAAACTTTCATTACTCAGGTACAGCTTCAAAAGCACAAGAAAAGAATTTTCGTCAAGCATATTGAAAACCTGTTTCGATTTTTAGAAAACCACTGGCATTTTGAAGAAACTCCCAGTGGCAAATGCGTTATTCACTTCTCTATAAAGTACGAACTTAAAAATATCCTTTTCGATAAAGCACTCAAACTGATGTTTGATCGTACATTTCTTTCTTTTGCAGCAGCATTTGAAAAGCGTGCCCAAGAAATTTATCAACCTTCTCTATCTCGGCAATAAAATATCTTGTGAAATTCGTTTCGCCAAAATATAAATGCAGAAAATTGGGAGAACGTCGCTCATAAAATCCGTGAACGGATTTTTACTGAAGGGAAGAGACTCAATGGGGGGACTGTAGATAATATGAAGATTAAATTGAAAAACGAATCACATCTTTCAAAGAAATTGGTTTAATTTTTTGCTAAGAATTTTTCCTCGATCATATCCGTGTAGTTTAATAGCTTTATCTTATGCTGGTATCCGCAATTTTCTCTATCAAAAAAAGTCCAACCTCTATTACGAAACGTTAACTTTTTATATGGAATTACTCTTGAAAGAAGAAGTTGTTATTAAGATAATAACTTTCTGATATCAGAAGATTTCAATGTACTTTTCTATCAATATCTTAATTTTCTCAATATTAATCTTCTATAAGAAACGGGTATTCTCCACAAATTCACGAGGCGAATACCCGTGCCAGATGATATACCAAAAAGGAAATGGCTACTGCGAAATGTTGTGAACATAACAATAGAAATGCTTTCTATTGTATCATCCTACTTTCTTGCGTATTTTTGACTTCTCACTACGAATAGCTTTAGTAAGCGCATTTCTATCCTCAATCAAGCTCTCCAAAAGAGCTTCAAAAATTTCACCTTCAAAAGAATCCGCTTTATCACTGCGAAACGATACCCGTGTCATACCATACTCCTAATTTCGCAAATTTTATCGGATCAAAGGAAGTGAATACCCCCCTATAAATACAGTATTCATAATAGGAATTATGAGGGTCTCCTAAAAGAGTTTTCTCTTTATAAGGTTAAGATATCCTTTAAAAAAATTTATAAAATATACCAAAATATAAAATAACTTTAATAATAAATATTATTATAAATAAACATTTCATTAAATGATAATTTATAATTATGTGCAAAATTATAAATATTTTAATGTTCAAAAAAATAATAAAAACAATTTAGAATAACTTTATATTGATTATAGAATTCATATAATGTATATTCTCAATATAATTTAAAAATTAATATTTTAATATATTAAAAACAAAGGTTATATTTTCATAAAAGAATAGCAAGATATAAAATAACTTTGAACATTACTTCTTCACGGCAGAAGTCAGCGTGGATAATACTATTATTTTGGTATCGGATAGCTTTTTTATTGCTCTGATTCAAAAAAGATAAAATAGATAAATTTATACTGGGCATATACAAAGTTGTTTATAGAGGTTAGAAATGGCACTCTATAAAGATAAAACTCTTCTATGTAAGGCATTTGTTCCTATATAAACATTGTGAGAAAAGAAGTGATTCTATCACTTCTTTGATTGCCATCAACGCTGGCATATTAGATCATCTTTAGTGCCATTGAAAGAAGAAAGAATACGGAAGATTTTCGAATGTATCACATAATCATGATTTTATTTATCATACCTTTATTTGTCATAGTTACGTGCACCATATTCATTGGCACAAAGAACACCTCCCATATCATGGAATATTTTAAGTTTCTATGTGCGGAAATGCGAAAAATTCTCTTGGAAATGCGCATGAAATCGTGCCAAATATTCTGTTTTTTCAAGGCAAAACAAATACAGAAAAACACCAATAATCTTGGCAAACAATCTCAAAAAAAACAGTCTCCACAAGAGATATCTCATCATTCGAAAGAAAAAATACAGCCCGAAATCATCCGCACCATTCCTCTCCAAAAAAAGAATGTGAATCCGAAAGGTGAAGATAAGAAGAAAAGAGATGTTCTTTCTACTGAAAAAACAAAACGCACTAGTACACTTACTAAATCTAAAAAGAAAAACACAAGCCCTACTATCAAGAAAACCAAAAAAGATACGTAATAAAATAAGATTTTAGATAACTATCACAAAAATCTCTATCATTCGTTGCCTTGGATGGATTTTTTCTCAGTTTTATAGGCTTGATCCTTTTGTGAGATACATTCATATACCATATCTTATCAATTCTCGGCAGAGAGAACACGTGGTTTCTACTTCTGCCATGGAACTCCCTTCCTTTTGGGATCATAAACCTCCGATAAAGGCTCTAACATCTTTAAAATCTCTTCAGGATTTATTCTTGTCTATAAAACAATCAAGCTGGGAGTAACTCTGGCAGAACCATGTTCTACGTCGATTTTTTCAAGCAGGCATTTCAACCTTCCCTTAAAATGAATGAATGTTTTGCCTTACTCGTAGGAGCGTCGTGTATTAAGATCCAGATTTATATCTATAGAGTTCTGCTGGCACTATTTTTAACCTGAATAATGTTGGAACCCATCTGCAGAGGTTTTATATTGCATTTCTGATATAAAGTTTTCTGAAAAATGCTCTACACGCTACTGGACATAACAATCATCCAGCAACACCTACCCAAAAGCTTAACCAATACTACGACCACACGAGAGGCACGTATCTAAAAACAGGCTTTCCGATACTTATCATCCTCTTCCTTGCTGTAAACATTACCCTTTGTAAAAAGACACTCGCTTCAGTTTAAATATTCTTTGAAATGAACAGCTATAGAAATCTACAACCTCTTCTTGCCAACCGTTTTGATCCCTTACTGTTTGAAAGCTATTTTAATGCATCGCGCATTATGACAGGATAAAAACAACGAAAAAGAAGCTTTCAGCCCCTCCACTTCTTTATCCTATCCCTCCCTCATGCATAAAAATGCCTCGGAAACCGCTTCGAGTCTTGTCAATCACGATTTTTCCAAAAAAGAATTTGATTCTTTTTGATAGACATGTGGGGTTTCTAAATTGGAGAAAACTTCATCCCTGCGTCAAGGATGTTATGATATCAATTCAACACAGAACATAAAAATAATTTCACAACAATAATTTAATCTCTTTTTTCTATCATTCGAGATATCATAATTTTTCCAAATTTTTATCTATATATCTGCGCAAAACCCATGCTCAATATTCTATTCAACTTCTTTGAGAAACTCTATAGTTATGGTACACGTGATATAGATACATAAAGATTAAAATTGAAAGACTTTTATCTTTTTAAGTGAGCAGACTATCAGTAGGATAGCGTGCCATTTTGGAGTCTATTGATTAAAATCCAAAACAACCTAAAAAACACCTTTGATTTATTTTTGCTCCCCTTTCAAACGTTGACAGAAAAACAAACCGAAGCAATAATGTGATCTGTACCGTTGAAAGGCATATCGTCAACTTTTTAGGAATCCGGATCGTCTATCATGATTGATATAAAATGGATTCGCGAAAATCCTGAAGCACTAGATATTGCACTAAGGAAACGTAGCATTGATCTTGCCGCGGGTCCTTTAACGGTGGAGGAATGCGTTCACCGCAAGGAGATAGAGTCTGCTGGCGAGACATATACAGAGTCCAAACGCATTTTGTTTTGGGATAAAAAATATCGCAGAGACATAACAAATCTGGAAAAAGCAAGAGAACGTCGCAATTATATTTCTGCACTCATTGGAAAAGCTTTAGCACAAAGCGATAAGTCACCTGTGGAAAATCTCAAAGCAGAGATTATGGATATAAAAGAAAATATATCATCTCTAGAACAATCCACGAATATAGCATTAGGTCGACTTAACTCCATCCTCCGACTTATTCCTAACATCCCCTTAGATGATGTTCCTATAGGGAAAGATGCTGCTGAAAATATCGTAATACGATCCATAGGGAAGAAACCAGATGCAACACATCTATCCAAGGAACATTTTTCCATAGGAGAAGCACTAGGATTGATGGACTTTGAACGTGCTTCTCAATTGTCCGGAGCGCGTTTTTCTGTGTTAAGGGGATATCTTGCCCATCTAGAAAGGGCATTAGGTCAATTTATGCTGGATCTTCATACTTCTAAGCATGGTTATACCGAAATATCTGGTCCCTTGTTGGTGAATCACACAGCACTATATGGTACAGGACAACTCCCGAAATTTGAAGAAGACGTATTTAAAACCACTGACTCTCGTTATCTCATTCCAACCGCTGAAGTGATATTAACCAATCTCGTTGCCAATGAAATACTTTTACATAGTCAATTACCCCTGCGTTTCACCTCTTTGTCTCCTTGTTTTCGGTCAGAAGCCGGATCATATGGGCGAGATACACGTGGCATGTTTCGGCAGCACCAATTTTGGAAATGCGAGCTAGTCTCCATCACAACAGAAGACAATTCTCTTACAGAACATGAACGCATGATATCCTGTGCAGAAGAAGTTCTAAAAAAACTAGAGTTGCATTATCGCGTTGTCTCTCTATGCACCGGAGATCTTGGCTTTAGTGCACAAAAAACTTGCGATCTAGAAGTTTGGTTGCCTGGACAGAAGGAATATCGTGAAATTTCTTCTTGTTCTATCTGCGGCGACTTTCAATCAAAACGAATGAAATCGCGCTATCGTAGATCGCAAAATAAATCGTTAAAATTTACACATACACTGAATGGATCCGGAGTAGCGACAGGTCGATGTCTCATTGCAGTTCTGGAAAACTATCTCAATAAGGATGGTTCTGTTACCATTCCAAATGTTCTAAGACCTTATATGGGTGGTTTAGAAAAAATCGAAAAACCACATATGCCGGAGTAGATAAATGAGAATCCTTTTAACAAATGACGATGGAATAAAATCTGAAGGATTATTAGTACTAGAGGATATTGCTAAAAATTTCTCTGACGATATATGGGTAGTCTCTCCAGAAACTGACCAAAGTTGTCTAGCAAATTCCCTAACAATATCTAGGAGTTTATCCCTTCGTGAAGTCAGTGATAAACACTTCGCCCTTAACGGAACTCCATCCGATTGCGTTATCGTAGCACTCCATAAATTATGTGACAAAAAACCGGATCTAGTATTATCCGGCGTGAATATTGGAACGAATACCGCTAACCATCTCGTATATTCTGGAACCTTGGCAGCCGCCTTTGAAGGCAACTTACAAGGCATCCGTTCCTTTGCGCTGAGCCAGGCTTATATCAATCAGCATGCGATCCCGTGGGATGTCGCCAAAACACATGCTCCCAATGTTCTACGCAAGTTGATAAACGCAAATATTTCAGACGCAACCCTCTTCAATATTAATTTTCCTTGTTGCACTCCCAAAAATGTCAAAGGAATAGCAGTTACTTCTCAAGAAAAACCGTGTTTTAAAATTGAAATAAAAGAAGTTTCTACAGATCCTTTCCTAACCCAATACTGTATGGATTTTCGTGATGTTTCGGAGAAATTATGTAAAAAATCCGATGTTTTTGCTATAAAAAATGACATGATTTCCGTTACTCCCGTAAAAACCAATTTTACAGATCATGATTATAAAGAACATGTCTCTCTGTTGCTAAAATCTTAGTAATAGTATTACGAAAAGACCAAAAAATTTATTCTCGTGGAATGGAATTCCATTCGCCAATCTGATGATAGCAAGATGTATAATGGTGGATTTCTCTCTATTGGTAGCGGGGATTATGCCAAATCACCGGAAGAAGAGAATCGCAGGACATCCCTTGCGATTATCTTGAGTGTACTTGTTGAGAAAAATTAAAAATACTCAGGGAATTTTTTGGTCCTTTCCAGGCATCTCATCATCCTGCCCTTGAATGTTTTAAAAAGAATATGCTCAACTCTTGCCTATCTATCTGTGATGGTTTTGACTAAGTATAGATTTTAATACCGTATTTTTTGGCACATAACGAAAATATTGTTAGAGGGAGCGTCTCTTATATGCGTTCAAGTTCTTTATTTTTCTCCAATATGAGTCCTCAAAAAAAAATAAAAAAGATGGCAGCTTTAGTAATAATGCTGCCGCTTATTTCCGGCTGTAGCATTGATGTAAAACACTTTGGAAATCTCCCTATCCCAACTATTAATGTTGGTGATCGCAAGGATTTGCCTAAACAGAAATTTCAACCTACGTTCTTTTTTACCAAAGAGATGATTTACCCACAGCATGTCAAAAAAAATAATGATAAAATCATTTATCAACACAAGGGAAAGAAGGATACAGAATTCCCTTTAAATAATTATTCCCATCCAAACAAACATTTAGCAAAAACGTCTCCCTCTCCCAGTCAGCCTCTATTATATTCCCATCCCAAAGACAATAAAAACTTAAATTTCCGTAAACAAAAAAAACGTCAAGCATCTCTAAGGAATAATATATCCTCTTATCCATCCAAGGATAAGGCTAGTCTATATACTCCACAAAATACGGAAAAGAAAAATGATCTCAATACTTCTCAAATCCACCAAAACCGTCGCAAAATAAAAAACAACCCAAAAATTGAACCCATCGCGAAAGAAAAAGGAGGGATTTCTCATGAAAACAATAAGACTATACAAAATCGGACAGAACAAAGTTCATCGAACAAAATAAACTCTGGGAAGGAAAAACCAGATAAATACCTTTGGCCAGCTATAGGAAAGGTTGTCGATTCTTTCCAAAAAAACAACGGAATTGATATTTTTGTCCCTTCTAATACACCAATTAAAGCGGCAACAGATGGTACGGTCATTTATTCAGGAAATGTTCTCGTGGAATTAGGGAATATTGTTTTAATCCGCCATGACAACTCAATGGTGACGGTCTATGCACACGCCAGCGTTCTTCATGTCAGTAAGGGACAACAAGTTCGTCGCGGACAAATAATTGCTCTTTCCGGTATGAGTGGAAACACACAGAAACCGAAGGTTCACTTTGAAGTCCGAAAAAAATCGATAGCAGTGCATCCTATAAATTTTCTTGAAAAAAGTATAAATAAAAGTCAATAAAAAATATCCTACCAAAAATTGCGTTAATTTTCTCATCTAGATGAATAAAAAAGACAATACCAGCGTATTTTTATAAAATACTTGATTGATTAATAAAAAAATTACAACGCATAAGTAAATATTAACTCTAAACGATATTAATTGGGAAATAGAAGAGAAACAAGGAAAAGAAAGGTTCCTTAGGATGAAAATTCGGTTGCATAATCATGCCCATCATCCACACAAAAATCGCATTTTCAGGAATCATCCTAAGCAATGTACAATGATATTTTCCGACGGAAATAAGCTTCGCCATATTATCTTACATCCCAGGACACTGAAATTCATTCTAGGATGTGCTACTCTACTATCAATAGTTTTCTTTATAGAGACAACCTATATTATTCTAAAGGAAGACATATTATACACCATCATCTCCCGTAATGCGCAAATACAATCCAATTACCAAGCTCGCATTGCTTCCCTTCACACACAAATAGACTACATTATATCCCGTGAAGCCATCCACTAACGCGCCATAGACGAAAAAATTGATCAACCCATAAAACAACAAAATTTTACAGAGAAAATCTTTTCCATTACAAGCGAAGCAATAAAAACGGCAAAAGATATTCTTTTGATACTCAAAAAAATCAGAGTAAAAACAGAAAAATATTTTCCTCCAGAAGATTCTGGTGGTACACTTTTAACAATTGATGATAATAAACCGTCCAAAGAAACAATTCATTCTCTTGACAAAGCCCTACAAAACATATTCAACATACATACTATCTCCTCTGAAATGCCTTTAGGGCATCCTGCAGAAAAAAAGCATATTACAAGTTTTTTGGTAAACACATCAATCCTTTTACTAAAAAGTCTACAATACATGCAGGAATAGATTTTCTTTTTTCAGAAGGAGAACCTATCATTTCAACAGGAAACGGGAAGATTATTTCAGCAGGTCATCTAGGGAAGTATGTGAATGCAATTATCATAGATCATGGAGAAGGTATTAGTACTTATTATGGACATTTATCTCGTATCCTTGTTCGAAAAGAAGAAACAGTAAAATTCAAGCAAGTAATAAGGATTAGCTGGCTCAACTGGACATTCAACAGGAACTCATTTACACTGTGTGATACGCCGTAATGGGGTGTCTTTTGATCCATTAATGTATATAAATGCAGGAATACGGTTGAAAGAGTGACGTGAATCGAGCATGGTAAACCTCAGTATTTAGATATTTTTCTTGCATCCTTTACCTTTTTCCTTTTTCAAAAGATAGATTAAGAGGAAACATCTAGATAAATGATTAGTATAGAGCTTTTTTTATGAATTTTTCCGATCTTGGCCTAAGCCCAAAAGTTGTTCGTTCTGTCGCAGATGCTGGCTATACCGAGCCTACGCCCATCCAGATAAAAACTATTCCGTTTGTGCTTCAGGGACGTGATGTCTGTGGCATAGCTCAAACAGGAACGGGGAAAACGGCGTCTTTTGTATTACCAATGCTTACTATCCTTGAGAAAGGGAGAGCACGTACTCGTATGCCCCGAACCCTAATATTGGAGCCGACGCGGGAACTTGCAGCACAAGTTGCAGATAACTTCGCAAAATATGGAAAGAATTACAATTTAAATATTGCTCTCTTGATTGGTGGAGTGCCTTTTGACAAGCAAAATAAAACGCTGGAAAGAGGTGCTGACGTACTCATATGTACTCCAGGAAGAATGCTTGATCACTTCAACCGAGGCAAGTTGTTGATGAATAGTATTGAGATCCTGGTTATTGATGAAGCCGATAGAATGCTTGATATGGGATTTGTTCCCGATATCGCAAACATCACCAAACTTATACCATTTACGCGGCAAACTCTTTTGTTTTCAGCGACAATGACACCGGAACTTCAGGAAGTTTCTGAACAATTCCTGCAAAATCCAGAACGAATTGAAGTCAATTTACCTTCTTCCACAGCTGAAACTATAAAACATTGGTTTGTTGCAGTTCATCCTCCGAGTTCCGCCAAGCGAAATCTCTTGCGACAGTTAATCCGCTCCCAAGATGACCTCAAAAATGCTATTATATTCTGCAATCAAAAGAAAGATGTTGCAAATCTCTTCCGCTCCCTTGAGCGCCATGGTTTTTCGGTATGCGCTATCCACGGGAACATGGATCAACGATCACGCATGGCAATGCTGCATAATTTCAAAGAGGGAAACATCCAGCTTATGGTAGCCTCTGATGTAGCTGCTCGCGGACTTGATATTCCTGATGTTGGGCATGTATACAATTTTGATGTTCCAACTCATGCTGAAAATTACATTCACAGAATTGGGCGCACTGGGCGTGCAGGACGCTCCGGAAAAGCGTTTACTTTCGTTACACGCGAAGACATTAAATACGCTAATGTCATTGAAAATCTAATAGCAAAAAAAGTTGAATGGTTAAATGGAGACTTGTCAAGCTTATTACCTCCTTCAGAAGCCTCTATCAAAAGAGAAAATAATTGTGATTCTAAAACCATCAAGAAGCCTACAAGAGTCCCTGCCCCCAGCACCAGGAAAAGAGAAGAGCCTGTCCAGAATCTGGATCTTCCTCTTAAAGGTAGTGAAAACATGTCAAATTTGCGCAAAAACCACCACCCAAGAAATGCAATGTCTCCTGTAGGATTTGGCGATTCCATTCCTGCATTTGTGATGAGTACAACAACAAAAAAAGATTAGAGCTCTTTTATTCCGGGTTGAATAATAATAAAGGTTATTTTCGCATTTATCCCTTTGTAAGGATACGATATATTCTATGTAAAAATTTCTGTAGGGGGGACAGAAGAAATTTTTGAGAGGATATTTTGGTCTGCAATTCTTGTTTAAATAGTTTTATTTTCTCTTCGTGAGGCTAAATTGCGTACTGATTCTTCAAATAAACTGGATCTTCTCGAAAAAATACCTCCCCTAGATTGCTTATATAGTCAAGAAGATTTGGAAGAGATATTTCGCCGCTTTTCTCTAAAATGGCCATCACCAAAAGGAGAGCTATATTATATCAACCACTTTACTTTAATTATAGCGGTAATGCTTTCGGCTCAAGCAACGGATGTAAGCGTTAATAAAGTAACAGAATCTCTGTTTTGTATAGCTGATACACCTGAAAAAGCGATTCAATTGGGTGAAGAAGAAATCCGTTCTCGTATAAAAACGATCGGGATCTATCGTAAAAAAGCACAAAATATTATTGCCCTATCTCAAATACTTATTAATGATTTTAACGGGAAAGTACCGCAAACCCGAGAAGAACTGATGCGCCTTCCCGGCATAGGACGAAAAGGCGCGAATGTAGTTTTATCCATGGCTTTTGGGATACCAACCATCGGCGTGGACACGCATATCTTTCGTATTGCCAATAGAATTAGGCTAGCACCAGGGAAAAATCCTATGGAAGTTGAAAAATCCTTACTCAAAATAATTCCCGAAAAGCACAAATATCACGCTCATTATTGGCTCGTTTTACATGGACGCTACGTTTGCAAAGCTCGTAAACCACAATGTCAATCATGTATCATCTCGGATATATGTCAAAAACTATAGCTGAAGAAAACTTTACGAGTTACAATTGGAACTGGTTTTTCGCTGATACTGTTTAATGTAATATATCTAAGCTCATATCGCCAACGTTGTAGACTTCATCACTGGATTTTGCAATATCCTCAAAGCTATTTTCAGTAATATAGCTATCAAAGACATTAGAAAAATCTCCTTTTTGATGGGGCTGACTGTGCATATCGTATAGTTTAAATTTATCTAATGGCTTAGAAGCGGTATTGGCCAAATAATCTTCAGATATATTATACTGCGAATGCTTTCCAGAGGTACGTCCAACCCAAAATCCACGAGTGATATACTCCCATGTAGCATCTTCATATCTTCCTTGAAGCTGCGAACGTAAACTCGGATTGTCGTTGAGATACTGCAATGGATCAAAGGTAATAGACCGCCCTTCTATAAAACCATATTTTGAAAAGTGTTCTTTACCAGCCTCAATAAGATTCTCTGCATTATGATACGCTCTTATCAAATCTTCATAAGACGCAATATACTTTAAAGCATCTGTTTCAGTTAGACTGCCTCTTTTATTAAATCCATCAGTGATATAGTATATTGTAGCAGCTTCTTGATCATTTCCAAATTTTTGAAGTAAATCCGCATGATTCTTAAGGTACATATCTGAATCGAAAGTAATAGAACGTCCCTCTTTAAAACCATATGTAGAAAAGTGCTGTTTACCGACTCCAATAAGATCTCCTTCAGTACAATACGCTTTTATCAAATCTTCATGAGATGCAATATATCTTAAAGAATCGAATGAATCTGGACTAAGTCCTGCTAAATATCCAGAAGTTATATAGTGCTTTGTAGCAGCTTCTTGATCATTTCCAAATTTTTGAAGTAAATCCGCATGGCTACCCAGATACAGATGCGGATCAAAGGTAATAGACCGTCCTTCTGTAACACCATATTTAAAAAAGTGCTCTCTACCAACTTTAACAAGATCTTTTTCAGTATGATATGCTCTTATCAAATCTTCATGAGATGCAATATATTTTAAAGAATTCAATGAATCTAATGCAGTCGCAATACGTCCTTCTGAAAATCCAGAAGTGATATAGTGCTTTGTAGCAGCTTCTCGATCATTTCCAAAAACCTGATATAAATCAGGGTAATTATTCAAGTATTGCTGCACATCAAAGGTGACTTCCCTTTTTTCGTGAATACCAAATTGCATCAAATGCAATTCGGCATTTTTAACTTCGACCCCTAAATGACACATAAGGTCTTTATATGAGGCTGTATACTCCAATATACTTTTTCTCTCAAGATCCGATAGATTAATCTGATCATCAGAAAATTCTAGCTTTTCAACATTTACAATACGGTCTCGGTTTTGTTGAGAAATATCATATACAATTGTTATTTCATTAAAATGGTAGATTTTTTTTTGCCTACTGTGTGAATCATAGAGCGCCGTATCTAAACCTTCTCTGCCATCAATAATATTTTCTCCAGAACCTCCTTTCAGCGTATTATCAGCAACATTGCCAATGATGATATCATTTCCATCTCCCCCGATAGCCTTTTCTATAATAGTGTTCCGTGCAATAACAAAATTTTTCCTGTAACCGCCAAGATCGGACCATTCTTCCGGATTAAGAGTGATATAATTATTAACCCTCCCAAGGTATTCTGTATTTAGTGTATCATAACCTCCTGAATCATAAAGCGCTTGAACAACAAGTATTCCATCTGGATTAATGGATTCAACGGAAATTTGATAGATATTATTTTCAAGCTTTTCTTTAGGAAGACCATAAATTTCTTGTACAGCAAGAATATCTGCAACCATCGGCGTAATACTATAACCAACAGTATCTTTAATCGCAGAAAAATTTGTGTCCTGC
The DNA here is from genome assembly GCF_014048425.1 of Candidatus Liberibacter sp. Lineage (GTDB taxonomy): Bacteria > Pseudomonadota > Alphaproteobacteria > Rhizobiales > Rhizobiaceae > Liberibacter. Next base: position 26,499 of record NZ_JACETX010000006.1, read on the forward strand.
CCGAAATAAGACATCACCGATGTTGAATGAGAATCGTTCTCAAAATCATTATCTTTTCCATATGTAGCAAATCCATTGTAATTTCCTGGATGGGAGAGCCCTAATGCATGGCCAATTTCATGAAGAGCAGCATAATAATGATAAGTACCTTCCCATATTTTTTGCTGTGGTAAATTAGGCTTGGGAAGGTTAATACACATATGATATTGCGATCCATCCGAGGGAGAGCAATAATAGCGTGCTGATAAATTATTCTCAAATTTAATATCACAATGATCTGATGTTTCATAAAAAGTGATACCTGTAACTTGTGACCACTTCTCTAACGCTGAACGAACAACATTTTTTTCATCACTTCCAAATCCAATGAAGCTATATGTTAACTGATGATCCTTAAGAACCCATGGATTTTTCGTAACAAGATGATAAGACCAATTTTTATTTCGAATCAAGTGTTTAGCAATATCATCTGTCGAAAAAAACGGCTTTTCTACATATGTTTGCGATGCTCCTTGTACCTGCATATTGCTTTCGCCAAAGCCCCAAGTCCCATCAAGTTGACTACTACCTTTATATTTCTCTTGATCTGTAGCGCTTCTTCTTTTTTCCCCAGAAACATCAAGAAAATCACCGTCAATCCACATATGTAAAATCCTCAATCTATAGAAATTATCAAAAAGTACCGTATATTCTATATCTCTTATTTAAAAAGCTCATTTAAATTTAAAGGGATTATTAACCATCTATTTACAGTAAAATAGAAAGACATCTCCCGCCTTGCATAAGGTTATTGCAATATTACTCCAAAGTCTATATTATTTTTTGCTGATATGGGAATACATTTTTATAAAACACCTTCATTAAATATTTTAAAATATCGCAAAAAGTAATAATATATATTATATGCCTTACCTTGTATTATAGCTTGTAAACTATTTATTTTAATGGTTTATAGACTATTATTTTTAATTGTCATTAAATCAAAAGCAGAATTTTTTATGTTTTATTTGAAATACTTATTTGAAATTAGAAAAATATCACCTTCTAGCTTTGCTCTGATTATATTGCCAAGCGTCTTTATCAACATTCTCTATCTTACGAATCCCATCTATATGATGCATATTTATGATAGTGTTATTGGTGCACAAAGCGATGTTAACCTCATTGCTATCAGCATGATCACTCTTTTCCTCTATATGCTTTTCTTTGGTTTCGACTGGATACGCGCAAGAATATTTATAGAAATTTCTCATTCCATAGAGCGATTTTTTACAGCCTATATCAAGATTATTAGTAAGAAATATTATTTTAATGAGACATCTCTTTTATCAACACTATCTGCGTTAGATACGTTGAAAAAATTCATTAGATCTCCTGCGTTACCGGCCCTATTTGATCTCTTTTTTACTCCAATTTTTATCGCATTGAGTTTTTTTATTCATCCTGCCCTAGGAACTCTGGCAATAGTCAGTGCGATTCTCCTCCTTACAACTACTGTTTACTTAAACGCAAAGAATGAACGGCTTACTCAAACTTATGAGATAAAGAATCAAACCGAAATAAGCTTTGGCAAAGCGATATTATGCCAACCTGAATGCATGCGTTTCTCGGTAGAACGCGACTTTCTATTAAAATCCTGGAGGGAAAAACGTCTCTCTGCACAAGAAAGTCAGCTACTCGTAGCAAAAACATCCTGTTTCAACACGACTTTTATAAAAACACTGCGCATGATTCTCCAATCAACAATCTTAGGATTGGGTTCCTGGCTGGTGATTCATCAAAATTTATCTGCGGGCTCCATTATAGCAACTTCTATCATAGTTTCTAGGGCAATTACTCCCCTGGAACAAATCATGAATTTTAGAAAATTCTTTAAAATCGGATCCAAAGCACTGAAAAATATCATCGAGTTCAAGAGCCTTTCCGATATACAAGAGGACTTTCATGACAATAAAAACTACTCCGCAGAACAATTACCAAATAGCAATATCATTGTAAAAAACATAACAATACGCCATCAAGAAACATCCCATCCTCTATTCCAAAACTTATCCTTTACTATCCCAGGAGGAACATGTTGCATCGTAACTGGCCCAAGCGGATGCGGGAAAACCAGCTTCTTGCTCTGTTCTCTTGGCTTAATGCCTCTAGAAAATGGCGTTGTTTCCCTTGGCGGTATAAATGCAATCCCCGATACAATTGAACGCCTATCTTCAAACGTCGCTTATCTTTCACAAAGATGCACTTTATTTCCGATCAGTATAACAGAAAACATCACCTTGTCTCATGATAGCAATGCATTAGACAGGGCACGCGAAGCAGCAAAAATTGTAGGATGCCATGCTACGATTTCTTCTCTGAAAGATGGATATGCAACCATTGCATCTTCCCAAAACATTCCTCATAGTCTCATGCAAAACATCCGTTTGGCACGTATTGTCTCTCAAAATCCCCAAATTATCTTGATGGATGAACCACTACATCATATGGATAGTGAAGCAGAGAATAATTTTTATATACTGCTCAAAAAATTCAAAGCAAGTGGAAAAACAATCGTTATAACATCTCAAAATCCTAAAATTTTTGATATATCAGACCTATCCCTCATATTGCATCCTATAGCGGGACCTATTTTTGGTCCAACACAAGATTTATTCAAAATCCAAACCATTGCCTCTAATAAAAACACAATGAAAATTTAAAAAATGCGCAATATTTCTTGGAAAAATTTAAAAAAACTCTATTTCACACCACTTGAACAGATTGCTCTTCTCTTCACCTTTGGAATAATTATCCTTGCAATATGGGCAATTATATTACCTATAGAAATACGTCTTTCCTCTTCTGGAGAAATTTTAAATGATGATAATATTGTCGAAATAAGATCCCCTTTTTCTGCTATGATCAGCGATTTTCAAATTGAGAATGGCGCAAAGGTTCTAAAAGGCGATCCTATCCTAAAATTTGAGGATTTCGAAATTAAAGATCTAATTGATCTCACAAATTCACGCATCACTGATCTAAAATGTCGCATAGATAACGCACGTTCGGAACTGAATTTTCTGAACAATCAACATAGCGTAATTGAAAAAACTTTTGAAAAAAAAGACGAAAAGTTCTTGATTCCTCTGAAAAATTACCTACCCATATGCTCTAAAACATCTAATTACGGGATATATGTCCTATATGAATCGTTGCAATTAAAACTAACCCGTATACAAAATATCTATGCCGACCACCATGATCTAGAAAATAAAATTTCCCTATCACGTGCACTCCTATTATCCTATAAGGAAGATTTAACAACAGCGGAGAAACTTTTTAATAAAAATATTATCAGTAAAAATGATCTACATCAGCAAGAAAGAATCGTGCATAAAAGTGACCTTGATTTAACTGAACATCTAAGTGCACAAGGATCTTTACTACGCCGTATAGATGAGTTGCGCGATGAATCCCATGTGGAATTTGCCAACTACCTGCAAGACAAATCTCTCGAACTAGATAACCATCAACGCGCATTCATTGATGAAACTTCAAAACTTACCATTCTACGCAACAAACTATCACAATACACAATTCTATCGCCAATAACAGGAACAGTTGTATATACCTACAGCTTTACTTCTATAAATTACGCCCAACAATCACAGCTTATTATGAAGATATCTCCTAACAGCAATCTTAGTTATATTAGGGCAAAAGTTACACCACAACAAATTCAAAACGTACAATATGGCAAAACAGCTATAGTACGTTTTCCAACTTATTCAGCACTTCGTGAAAAAAGATTCAAGGCAATTATTGAGACGATAAGTCCGACTATTACACAAAATAACAATGGCTCTCAAATACAAAATTACTATGAAGTCGTTTTAAAAATTACCGATCCTGCTTATAGCGAGAAAAAGATAGATTTGCACAGCGGAGCTCCAGCTGAAATTCTTTTTGCCTCAGAAAATACAACTCTTGCCAAAGAAATAATCCATCCCATCATTAAAAACTGGCCCAAAATCTTTGAACGCTGATACTTTTTAGAAAAATTCTTAAACGAATATATTGGATCTCAAATAGCCTTCATTTCAAAAATAATTTTCTTCTATTATCGTCTTTTGATTACCATCCTTCTCAACACGTTATCCAAATAAAAACAATTAAAAACATTGTCTCGTTATAAAAAATTCTTACCCGCAGAAAAGGATATGTGGGGGGACGTCAGTATATCTTATATTCCAGGGAATGAATCGTCAGCGACAAATATAGATCTCCAAAAAAAACTGTTAATACAACTTTAATAATGAATGTGTTTTTTAAAAACATATATTCAGGCTTATCAGGGATAACTGATCAATAAATGTGATAGGACGTTAATCATTCCTGTATTTGACCATCCAGGGTTATGGGAGATGGGTAAACACCAATCCAAAAGAGTGCGAGCAACTCTTTTGATGCTGTCGTTGGACATTCAGGATATTTTGATAATAAAAAGATCACTGCAAAACATATTCGTTTGGGATTGGAAAATCGGCGGAACTATTTTGCTACATATCCATCCGTGCTATTTTCGTTACATTCGGAAGCAACTCATTTAGCAGAGTTGAATGCCTCAACATGCAAATCTTATTTTCCAATTTTTTTGGTTTTCTCCAGAGAGAAATGTTGCAAATCCTTATTGATACGAGTCAGGTATATGCGAATGGAATCGTCACACTAAAGCTTTACAAGGATAATATCATCATTATTGGGCGTGAAAGTTGATCGCTCAAAAGGATACTCCAAAATAATGCCATTCAGTTTCTAAAGGAAAATGCGGCATCCGCTTGAAATGGGTATTCAAATAAGAATATATCCAAGCCAACTCCCTATCTTGGAGTGGAAAAGTCACAATATAAAACCGATGACTTTCAGCGATGACTTTCCAACCACGGACAAAAAAAGACATGTTCCAATTCCAATACCATTGGAAAAGAAGCTTCTTGCTTTGCTTGTGACTTTCTGTCGTATTCTGGGATGAGGTTTTCAAATACTTACCTATCTGGATATCAGCATCTAAAGGGGAATATCTTTTTCCTAAAAACACAAAAGGCGAAACCCAATCACAACCTTTGAGTTTCCTAAACATCTTATAAAACTCATTGAAATATTCGTTAAAAGTAGAGAGAATTCCTTTGGCAATCATGATAATATGACAATGAACGCACACCCATTCAGCATATGGTTTACCCGTACATCAAAAACGAGTAGGTGTTAACAGCTCTGCTCATAGGATCTCGCAAACTCTTTGCAACTATAATAGCCGCAGGACCCGAGCAACTACACATGAATTCCGTAATTTCCCTGCCAGAATAGAAAAGTATTGATCCTCCCTGAAAAAATATCTTCTCTTTCTTATCCTTTTGACTTGGTCTTATCTCTTCTCAACATACATGTTATAAACAATATCCTAGGAATATTATTGAAAATCAATGGCATAATGGCAAGCTATGGATGGAAGCCAGATCGCCAAGCAGGAATGTATAGGAAAGGAAAAGATAGAACGCGTTTAGGAATTAAAAATTCTCGTCTTATAGACTCTAAAACAGAAGACTAAATCCCGAATTTTAAAACAAGGTAAGGGGAAAATATGAAAAAGCATTATCGTAATAAATACCTGATTCTATGATTCGCTATACTCCATGAATATATTCATTCTAAAAACTCTACTAAAAGAAACTCGATCCGTAGATTCTATCTATTCGATTTTGATATAAAAAAATCCGTAGAATGGAGGAAAATCACCAAAATGGTCCCTAATCCACAACCCAAAGATTATAAATCTAGTTGTTAAGTTGATAATATGAAGCCAACAATAAATTTCTATAGATTTTTTATATCGTATATGTCACTATTTATCGTCTCGGTACGATGACATTTATATGATACGCATAATATTGGAAAAAAATTATGAACGCATCCCTCCAATTATCCGAAAAATCTAGTGTTTCTCCTTTGTACAAACATCTTTATATCCAAGTTATTGTAGCCGTTATTGTTGGCGTAGTACTTGGCTACTTTTATCCAAACATAAGCGTACAAATGAAACCGTTTGGTGATATCTTCATCAAAGTTACAAAGATGCTTATCGCACCCGTGGTATTCCTTACCGTTTCTACAGGAATCGCACGCATGACAGACGTGAAAAGCCTTGGGGGAATTTTCGGAAAGGCGATGGCCTATTTTTCCGTATTTTCAATATTAGCTCTCGTTGTCGGAATGGTGGTTGCAAATATAGTAAAGCCTGGTGCTGGAATGAATGTAGATCCTACATCACTAGATATGACAGATATGCCCGAGAATATCTTCAAAGGTCATTTTGAATCTTTTTCCCATTTTTTAATGGATATTATCCCCGAGACAGCCTTGAAACCGTTTATCTCTGGGAATATTCTACAAACGTTGTTCATCGCCATACTCTTTGGAGTTTCTCTATCCTTGATTGGAAAGAAAGCAGATCTCATCAAGAATTTTTTGGAAGAGATGAGTTTTCCTATTTTTAAGATGATCTCTCTGGTTATGCGAGCTGCACCTTTGGGAGCCTTTGGAGCAATGTCTTATACGGTAGGAAAATATGGTCTATCGTCAATATCCAATCTCGCTCTTCTCGTTGGCAGTTTATACTTAACCTCAGCTTTTTTTATCTTTGTGATTCTAGGTTTATTAGCACGCCTCTGTGGTTTTTCTGTTGTTAAATTAATTCGCTATTTGAAAGAAGAAATTCTATTGGTGTTTAGCACATCTTCCTCCGAAGCCGCTCTTCCAAGTCTCATGGAAAAGATGGAAAAATTGGGTTGTCATCGTTCGATTGTAAGCATTGTTGTTCCTACAGGTTACTCTTTTAATCTTGATGGAACCAATATTTATATAACGTTAGCGGCCTTGTTTATAGCTCAGGCAACAAATATTTCTCTCAGTGTGCAAGATCAAATATCTCTTCTTCTCATTGCGATTATATCCTCAAAAGGAGCCGCGGGAGTCTCTGGTTCAGGATTTGTAACGTTAGCAGCGACATTATCTATCTTCCCAGCATTACCTATTGGAGGAATGTCCTTGATATTAGGAATTGATCGCTTCATGTCAGAGTGCCGGTCTATAACAAATATTATTGGCAATGCAGTTGCTACAATCATCGTTTGCCGATGGGAAAATAAGCTAGAACAAAAGGACTTTCATAAAAAAATAGGGATCTGATATTTTTCTGATTGCGCCTTTCAAAACGTTACCATTCTGAAAAACGTACAGATATCCGCAGTTTAATATACTTGAACCTTTATGAGAACATAGGGATCTAATACTAATCCAGTGGTTTTTTTTAAAACGACAAAAATTCTAAAAATACATAGATATCCAACTTGCTATACTTGGAAATATCTAAACATCTGGATACCATAGATCATTTCTTCAACGCCGTCCTTCAAATATACGAGATTCAAACCTTTATCGCGTAACAAGAAGAAAATTTTCGTCTTGACTTATGAAATCAATTTAAGGCTTATCCCGCCAAAAACGTAAGATGCAAGATGGCAAGGAAATATATAGAAAATGAGTTCCAAAGTAGAAATATGTGTCATCAATTTTGCGATAGGTATAGTTGATTCTATCAAAATTATCCTTCATAGAAATTCAAGACTCAGTCGAGATTGTGTCTATGGGATTGATTGCCAAAACTGTTCTGTAACGGGACCTTTTCAAAGGGAAAACGTCATCGGAATCAAATTCCTGCCGATGGTGATATTATATATCTGGCATGGGAGATCCGAAGGAAAGAATTAATCCGATGCAAGAAATTTCTTAAACAGAATTTTTTCTACTCTCGAAAATTAAATCATAAAACAAACGATCATCCTACTAAAAAACTATCAATAATTGAATGAGCTCATCCGTTAAAAAAACATTTTCCACAAAGCTTAAAATCATACTAACCACATAAGAGACAAAAACCATAACCTTGCAAAAACCATATTTTTGGCATGAAAAATTAAGATAAGAATTCCTCTTAATATCTTACTTATATCTTCCATGACAATGTTTTTCCCTTAACCAAATCCCCCAATACCTCTTCAAATCCATAACAGGATTAGAAGAATTTAATGGCAACCCATTGAGTACAAAGAGTACTTTATACTCAGGTCATCAATAAAAAAATCGCTATCCTCTATTGCGTTACTCTGACTGCTCTTTCGAATACTGCAGATGCAATCTCCTTAAAAACTGCATTCAACCTCTCAGAATCACGAATGTCAAAATAGGTGTCGGGACTCGTCGCACAAGTTTTTAATAGCTTTTCTGCTCGTTTTTTATCCTTTTGAGGCACCGCAAAACCTATTGTAAATATATTGATGCCTTCTTTTTTTGCTTTCTCACAAATTTGAAATGTCTTATAATCCATCGCAAGGCTACCATTCACACCATCTGTCAAGAGTATGATGCTTTTTCTTACCGTATAATTATTTTTCTTATTGTGTTCTGTTATTTCAGACGAAGCAGAGATATTATCGTATCCCTTTTGCATCCCTACGGAAGTATCTGTACGCGCTCCTTTTATAAAATCTAGGCTTGCAACAAAAGGTATAATTAATCCTAATCCCCAAGACATATTGTGACCAGACTCTATTTTATCAGAAAAAGCAACGCTAGAAATTCGCACCTTGTCTTCAATATTTTTAATTTTTTGCAAGTGCTTAATAAATTCAGCTATTGCATCTCTTAAAATTACTGCTTTTGCAGGAACAAGATATGGTAAATGCGAAACTGTGACTTCTCTAACTGGCTTGTTTTTCTGCAATCCGAGTTTGTTTTCTTTGCCGTGCAATACTTCGTATAAAGATTTATCACAAGAAAGAAGATCCTCACTGAAAATATAAGGCGATCCTTTCTGAATCGCTATTCCTATCCTGTCAGGATTATTAGGTATATTCGGCAGCAACATAGCCTTTCCATAACAATTTAACGACGCACCATCTTTATATAAAGGATCACCCATAGAACCTGATACATCAATCACCATCTGTATCGATTCTGCTGTCTCTTTATGTGAGCTCTTAGGGCTTGTATATCCCTTAACAACCACATTTACTCCCATCGATTTTATATCAATAGCAGCACGCATAAAAAATAAAAATAAACTTAACGGCATATCATATCGAGGATTTAATGTTATATTATAAGCATTACATTTGCTATCCTTCTGAATATCAATCTGTAAAGAGCGAATAATTTTATCAATATCTTCGCTACTAAAATCATGATCAAGCATTCTTTTAAAATATCGTTTTACATACTCTTCTGTCTCTGGTATCAGCACTTCATCCAAGGCAATATCTCCACAAGAGTCAGATAATTTTGTTAAAGCGGCAAGAACCGTCGTATGAGATGCCTGTTCTAGAATATTTCGGTAATACATCCAGGAAAAAACATCAATCACCATACCAATCACCATTAAAATAACTGGCAAAATAATGGCCGTACACAAAAAAAAACTTCCTTTGCAAGAATATCTCAATAAATTAATACAAGAAGCGATACTCTTATAAAAAATCATAAATTTTCCCAATAATGCTTTTTAAAATATATTTTTAGAAATATAATTTTCTAGAACGATCCTCTCTTAGCATAAAGCACTATGGAAAAACAAATATGTTTTTGGGAGACGGTTAATAATAAAAAATCAACTAAAATACCTCAATATCAGCATTGATAATCAAACGGATTCATTCACTCTTTCAAAAGATTAGAAGACCTTAATCGCAATACATTGAGCACAAAGAGTTTCTTATACTCAGATCATCAATAAAAAAAGATCGCTACTCTCTATTGCGTTACTCTGACTACTCTTTTGAATATTGTAGATGCAACCTCCTTAAAAACTGCATTAAGCCTCTCAGAATCATGAACGTCAAAATAGGTATCTGAACTCGTCGCACAACTTTTTAA
>NZ_JACETX010000006.1:36564-41400 GCF_014048425.1 Candidatus Liberibacter sp.
GGCATCTTCGGATAAGGAATTCCATAACAATTTAACAGAATAGGTTGTTGCGACTCATTTTCTATATACTGTGGAAAACCCATAGAACCCGACACATCGATCACCATCTGTATTGATGCTGCCATCTCTTTGTGCGAACTCTCAGGCCTTGCATATCCCTTAACAACCACATCTACTCCTATCGAGTGTATGCCAATAGCATGCATAGCCCATGAAAATGAATTTAACGACATATCATAATGAGAATGTAATTGTATTATGTAAGCTCCGCTCGTGTTATCCTTATCCTTCTCAATATTAATTTCTAAAGATCGAATAATTTTATTAATATCTTCTTTACTAAAATCAGAAACAAGAGTTCCTTCTAAATATCGTTTTGCATACTGTTGTATATCTCGTATCGCTACCTTACCCGAGAAAAGCCCTTTGAGAGATTCAGATAATTCGGTTGAAGCGGCAAGAATCGTCGTATGAGATGCCTGCTTCAAAGAGTTTCGGTAGTACATCCAGGAAGAAATATCAAGCGCCATACCAATCGCGATAAAAATAACTGGCAACATAATGGTCGCACATACAAAAAAGCTTCCTTCGCAAGAATATCGCAATGAATTAATCCGAGAGGCGAAACCCTTATAAAAACTCATAAATTTTCCCAATAATGCTTTTTAAAATATATCTTCAGAAATATAATTTGCTAGAACAATCTTCTCTTAGCATAAAGCACTATGGAAAAACAAATATGTTTTTGGGGGATAGTTAATAATAAAAAATTAACTAAAATACCTCAATGTCGATATTGATAATCGAACGGATACATTCATTTTTTCATAAGGGACGAAAGGAAGTAACTCTAAGAACTGGTCATACAAAGAAAACCAAAGGAAGAATTGCGATTAAAAGTTTAAGGATGATAAATTTTAGATAAAAACACCGCTGTTTTTCTTGCTTCAGTGCTTAAATGGCTTCCCCCCACCCAAATAACAAGAAAAAATTTCTGAGCACCTGACTTTGTCGGCAAACGAAGCCAGTACGATAGCATCTTCAGAAGAGATCTCTTTATCCAAAAACATCCTTTCTTGTCCGTATCCAACGATTAAAGGAGAATCCCTTACGTATCACTATAATCGCATATGATTGTTTAAAGACACATACGGCTCGTGCTTCCCTCCCTAGCATAACCAAAATCAACAAGATAAATTGAAATAATATAAAAAAGACAAGAAAATTTCCAACAGAAAACCACCGTTCTATCATACTATCCTCTGCCAGATCTAAACGTTGATTGATCGAAATCACCTGCCCCTATTTTCATATGTATTGAGGATGTTTTTCCTAAATAACGGTCAAAAAAACTTTTTCTATATCATATGAATCGTCTAATATCAGGCGATTATTACAGAAATTTATGTTTATGCGTCCTTACCCTCCAAACTCTCCCAGAAAGCTACTTAAGCCCTACAAGCTCAACAACAGAAAACCAATACGCTATTTCTTGTTTGGCAGTTTCTAAAGAATCTGAACCATGCACCGAATTTTCGCCTATAGAGATTCCATGTTCCTGACGGATAGTGCCACTATCAGCCTTCTGCGGATTCGTATCTCCCATAATTTCACGATTTTTACGTATAGCATTTTCTCCTTCAAGAACCTGCACCACAACCGGACCCGAAGTCATTGTTTGAACCAATTCATTAAAAAAAAGACGATCTCTATGTACTTCATAAAAACCTTCTGCTTGGCTTTTATGCATAAATACGAGTTTGGATGCAATGACACGCAATCCACAATCCTCTAATTTTTGAACGATAACCCCCGTCAAACCACGCCTAACAGCATCAGGCTTTATCATTGAAAAAGTTCTTTCTAGAGCCATATCTAATATCTATCCTTTCACAACTATTCTTAATTATTCTTGTCTTTTCAGAAAGTCTCAAATCCAACAAACTTAGAAACCTTTTCTGAATAGATAATTTTTTCTCTTAATGGATGAAAAAATATCCAAACTTCCAAAAACCATCCAAAATCGAAAATACTTTTCAAACCAAATCTATAATATCATTCCGCCATAGTTCCTTAGAATACGGCGATCTTCACAACAATCCTAACTCAGTTTGACTTATATCCTTAAAAGCTAGCTTATATCCTTGATTCTTGAGATACTGCCAACTCTTACGTGCCAACCTAAGACTCTCTTGAGAATGACTATCCATAATGAAAACCAACTTGTTATAAAGATCTATATCTTCGTTTCTACATATCGCATTATCAACAAAAAAACGTACCGTAGCTAGGTTAGCATTGTCAGAACTTATCGTTAATAGAATCGGTTGAATAGAGGAACAAACTCCTTCCTCACCGACATCGACACCATGAGGAAGAAAGCTATCTGCTTTCCAAGTCCATAAGTATTCATTCAACACATCACGCATTTCCTCCGATCCACACTGAACAACGACTCTCTGCCTGCTTCTGTAAGATTTTTCGAGGAAAAGCAACAAGTCCTTCTGCCAATTCTGCGAAAGATAGAAGAAAAACTTTGTCATGCCTCATAACATACCCTTACAAATTCGTTCAATAAACGAACGCCAAAACCAGATGCCCAAGATTGATTAATCTCATCAGGTTCTTTGCCCATAGCTGTCCCAGCAATATCTATATGTGCCCAAGGAACTTCTGCGACAAATTTTTCTAAAAACTGAGCAGCAACAATAGAACCAGCAAGACGCCCTCCAATATTTTTCATATCCGCAAATTTGCTCTCAAGAAACTTATCATAAGCCTTATTCATAGGCATACGCCAAACCAACTCTTCTGTAGACAATCCCGCAGAAACCAATTGTTGGGATAGTACATCATCATTGGAAAATAACCCCGCATAAACACTTCCTAAGGACACCAAAATTGCACCAGTTAGTGTTGCCAAGTCAATCATCAGACGAGGCTTATAGTGAGTGTGGCAATACCATAAAGCATCCGCCAGAATAAGTCTTCCCTCTGCATCGGTGTTAATTATCTCAATGGTTTGACCAGACATTGACTTAACAATATCACCAGGACGTTGTGCAGCAGCATCCGGCATATTTTCGACGAGCGCTAAAATACCAACTACGTTAGCCTTAGCTTTACGTGTTGCTAGAGCGCACAAAGACCCGATAACAGCAGCGGCTCCTCCACAATCACCTTTCATCTCCTCCATCGAAGCAGAAGGTTTTATAGAAATACCTCCGCTATCAAAAACAACTCCTTTCCCAACAAACGCAAGAGGAAGATCTGCTTTCTTGCCACCATTCCATTTCATTGCCACCAAGTATGGAGGACGAACTGATCCCTGAGACACACCCAAAAGAGACTTCATCCCTAGCTTATCCATGGCATCTCTATCAAGAATCTCAACTTCAATCCCAAGACTTTCAAGCTGTTTGGCTTTTTCGCAAAACTCAACTGTTCCTAAAACATTCGCTGGCTCATTGACAATATCTCGAGCCAAATTAACACCATCAACAACTGCTTTAATATCTTCCAAAGACTTTCCTGTCTCGTCAGATACTTTCGTTACAATTGTGACAGATATATTCTTTTCAGATGAATCACGAACGTCTCGTGCCTTTTTCGTCTTATAACGATCAAAAGCATAAGATCTCAACTTAAACCCAAGAGCAAAATCTCTGACTTCCTTTTCTGTGACAGAACAACCAGGAGCATCAATAAATATCTCAACCTTTTTAGACCCCTCTAAATAAGAAGCCGCGTTTCCACCTTCCTTTAACCAAGAAAAATTTTTGTCCTTAGCCGGATCACCTATTCCCAAAACAACCAAACGATCAAACGGACACGATTCAGGAACAAGAATATTTAAACTGGACCTAGATTCTCCTGTAAAATTCTTAATAGCTGCAGCACGCGCTACGACACCTTTAAGATCAACTGAAGGCAAACCTGTTACATCCGAAAAATTGGTTTTCAAAAGAATCGCAAGATCACCTTCCATAGAAGATTTTTTTGCAAACGAAAGTTTTATGTCCATATGCTTTTACCTTATCTTTTCGCTAACACTACCAAATAGTGAATAAACCCCTTCAGATCTTATAAAGGCTCAGACACAAAATAAAAATTAACTGACAATACATATAACATATAATATAAGGTATACATGTAAGTGAATGCCAAAAAATCTCCAACAGAAGAATCATACAATGATCTCATGAAAACTTTCAATGCCTTGCTCTCGGATAAACCACAAAAAAGCTAAAATCTAACCATCCATAATGATTCATATGAAATTATTCCAAATTTATATATCACGTCGCATATGCAGAACATTTCTGACTTTATGCCTTCTTATCCTCTCTGTCTCCTGGATGTTACAGACTCTGCAACGCATCAATTTTGTATCAGATAGCTCCCAGTCAATGATCCTTTTGGTGAAAATATCTGGTTTGATTTTTCCCTCCATCCTTTCACAAATCATCCCTTTTTGTTTCATGATAGCAACCACAGAAACTCTCTCTTTGCTCTATAAAAATTTAGAGCTTTTGATTATTAATGCCACTGGAATCTCGCACATTATACTGATAAAACCGGTATTAATCCTCGCTACATTCTTAAGTGTATTTTTATTCATATTGGAAAATACCGTCGAACCTAAATTTCACATGGCAATAAAAGAAATAGCTACAAAGGCTCAGATGAATTCTTTATTCTCCGTTCCAGAAGAAAACCTCTTTCATTACTTGGACGACAATCATTATATTGAAATTTCAAAACGACCCTCTAGCCGTACAGCAAAAGGATTTTTTATGACGAACTCGCATAATCCTAGCGAACATACGATCTATT
>NZ_JACETX010000048.1 GCF_014048425.1 Candidatus Liberibacter sp.
AATAAGTTTTCTTTTACTCTCTTCCATCTTTGAAAACCCAGCGATCCATTTTCTCTTTATCTCCTATTCTCTTTTTGCAAAATGATCGTCAGCTAAAATATAAAGAAATGTGAAAGAGTTAAGCATATGACAAAGTTCTGTAGAAAAAGGAAACAACTCTAGACCTCCTCTGGAAGGTCGTATCATACTATGAAAGCATGGCTATGACCGAGTTGAAAAGAAAGTCGACAAGCTTTCTGATAAAATAGACGCACGCTTTGAACAGGTTTTTAAAGAGATAGGAAACGTTCGTGTTGAAATGCGAGATTATGATTTAGAAAATACCAGCCGTTATTACCATGATCATGATAGTTCTGATGGAATTTCTAGGGGTTCTCACTGAATCTAATCTTTGAACAAAAACATTAGCCTCAACCTCTCTGCGAACCACAAGCCCTTTTAATCGCTTTCCTCCAGCAAAAATCCATTTGCGTATTTCACAGGAAGGATTTTCTCCCAATCCTCTTGATGTAGCAATGGCTACTATATCTAGACACGAAAATACATTACCGGATCTCAACCATAAAAACCGCTTTGAAGATGAAAAATCTTTGAATAAGCCTCGTGATTGGATTTGTTTTAGTGATGAAATCATTATGCTGAAAAGTACAACACAAGCAAAAGATAGAACATAAAACTGAGTAAATTAGATTTTATTCATTGAAATCATTCACCCATCGAATTTATCAGTCTTAGAGGCATTAAATGCTGTTAGTGTTTTTTACTCTCTTGTTTATGATCAACAATCGGCAGGGGATAATCCAGCGTATGTCGATTTTCTTCAATCCAAATATAGGGTACGGATACATTTGCAAAGCTTGCTTGCCTTAATAGCACCAACGCCAAGGTTATAAAGAAAAAATCTCCAATAGCCGATATGCAGTATGCACCAGAGAATAGTACAGCAGGAAGATATTCTAAAAAAACCAGGAACAGGCACTTCGAAACGTCTTACCTTCCCCTGCTCTTCTGATATCTCTATGCCCTCACGAACATCAGATCCTGCATATCCATAACCAATAGCCAAAATTCCAGCAGAACATCAATATACGGTTATATTCAGTCCCTCAAAACTTTTTATCAATTTAAAAATCAATTGTAGACTAATAAAAAATTCAATTTCTAATTATTAGACATTTTATTTCTAATGTTTTTCAATATGGCACAATATATTTTATTAATTTATCAAAAAGAAACTCCTTGTTATGATATCAAAAAAGAATGCCTTAACTTCTGTACTATTATTATCAACTGTATTGTTAAATGGCTGTGATTGGTTAGATTCTGAACCTTATAATACTACTGCAGAGACAACTCTAAAAATAGTAAAAAATGCCCCTTCTATTGAAACACAACCAATTGTGAAAAGAACTGCGGCACCTGCAGAAAAACTGCCTTTAGTCGCGGAAAAACCTGTTGATTCTCTTCTTACTTTGAATAATGTTATGAATCTAAACCTCAGCGAGGAGAACGAATCTAATCTATTCAAGACACTATTAGGGTATCCTCTGGATAATCTTGATAAAGTTCAAAAAGAGTTAGCGGATATTACTGATATTTCGAAGCAATATTCGGATGCACGCCGTCTATACATAAATAACCCAGAAAGTAAAAATTTAGAAGACAACTTCCGTCAAGTCAATCTGACTTATGCAAAGAGATCTAATGCATATACAGCACTACAAAAAGTGATAGAAATCAAGAAACAACAACTAATTACAGAGACAACTCGAAAAACAGTAGAAAATGCCCCTTCTAACCAAACACAACCAATCGCAGAGACAGCTCTAGAAACAGTAAAAATGCCCCTTCTAACCAAACACAACTAATTGTAAAAGGAACTGTGGCACTTGCAGAAAAACTGTATTTAGTTGCGGAAAAACCTTCTTTTTCTCTTGTTATGAATGATATTTTAAAACAAGCCGAACAGAAATTAGGACTATTCTATCTGACTACAGATGATCTTAAAAAAATTCGATCAAATTTTAAGGATATTCATACTGGGGCTGAGACCGAATTTGTTAATGCACAAGCGATATACATAAAAGACAGAGGAAAAAATGATTCCAGCAACAAGAGATACGAGAACTCTGTGGATCATCGTGAACTAATAACGACGGCATTAGACTTATTAGATGAAGAGCTTAATAGAAGAAACGAGAACGTTCTTGAAAATACAAAAAAGAATCTAGTTCTTTTTGGGACTGGGATGATGGTGCGTATGATTTGAGAAATATTTTCTCATAACAGGACAGATAAAGAAAGAACAACTACTCGCATAGAATTTGTAATACAGTGAAATTTATCCCTTAAAAGATATTGTATATTTATCAAACAAAAGCAAAGTTTATAGACGCATTGCTAATCTCTTTAGAAGAATAGATTTCTTTCTATACCAAAAATTCTTGCAGTAATTAAAGTACTATATATCTCTCAATGCATTGTTCAAACTCTTCAAAAACAATCCATTTTATGAGGGATTCAATTTTTGAATAGAAAGTTATTTTATCAAAGAGTTGATCAAATTATAATAAAGAATCTATTAGAAGTCATTTTCCAAAAAACGCCAATGACATCTTAGAAGATCTAGACATTTTAAAATACATCAGTCATCAAAACGGACAGTTTCAACCTTTGTCTTTCACACAAGGAAAAGACTATCTAGCAAAAATCAAGCCTCAAGCTGGTGCTTCTGCCCAAGAATGGAGAAAATTCGAGAAGACTGAGCAGGCTTTCGACACCATGATAATCAACAATATATGGTATTGTTTTTTGAGTTGTTTGATAGAAATTTTCCCGAAACGTATACGGCTGAAAAACTTTCTCAATTTATTAAAAGAAGGGTTTATACTTGTAAATATTCATGCTATCTCTATAAATATTAATGCCTTAAACAACAATACGTCGTAGTAATCCTCTTATGAGGATAAGACTTTGTTGGAATAGTATAGCAGGTATAGTATATTTCGTTCCGGAGGAAATATGGTTTCTGATAATGTCCAAAATGTAACCCAATCGCAATTGCGTAGTTTTGTTGAGCGGCTAGAGCGCTTGGAAGAAGAGAGAAAAAATATCACTGAAAGCATCAGGGACGTCTATGGCGAAGCTAAATCGAGCGGTTTTGATGTTAAGGCTCTCAGGAAGATTGTCGCCTTGCGCAAAAAAGACGAACAGCAATGGATGGAAGAAGAACAAATTCTTGACGTTTATTTGCGTGCCCTTGGCATGATAAAGGATACTCCCGATTCTGAACTCAACTAATTCCCTGCCTCATGGAAACAATATCCAAGCATTAGGATTATGCACGATATCAAAAACTATCTGCGATATCAATCCATATATAGCACTTGAGATAGCATGCTCTCTATATTAAGAGACGTATATCCCCCGTGGCTCTATCCATTACTTCTGTTCAAATAGTTGTATCTATTCTTTTCAAATCGCCTTTTATTTCTTTCTAAAGGTTATGCGTAGAATTTCCCGTCTCATAATAAAATAAAAAATTCCTCATTGAATGCGAAGAAATAGAGATTTTTTATCTTAAAAACAAAAATAAGATACTTCTCTTTATTTTAGAAATAAGAATCCGACCTAAAAGAAGCGCATTACCGGAATCTATAAACACCCTCTATCCCACACATCACAGAATCCTTTTGATCACTACTGGTAAAAAATTCTGCCAAAGCGACAAAACTTTCTAATCGGATCGTTGATCACTCTAAAAAACGCTGCGGAGACCACAAATAAAAAGAAGCACAACGGAAAGGCATGTATTTGTCAATGCATTTTTCGTCCAAAACGCACATCTCCCTTAGAAAATGTTTATACATCCTTGAAATACCTACCCCAAATCAAGCATCCTGTTTCCGACTGAACCTGACCATCGCATAACTTTTTTGGATTTTTGAGATAAATTCCTATACTTTTCCATTTTATCCTCTTCAAAGAAAATAGGAATACTCGCATAGAGGAATAAAATCAATAAAAGGAGGAGCCGCAAGATCATGATTTACTAAATACCAAAAAATCAGATCGTGCGGTCCCCACATGTTGCATACTACTGCGTAATTTTCATATAATCAAGCATAATAAAGTCTTTATAATTGTTTTTAATGTTTTTTATAGCAATTTTATGTCATATCTCTATTAGTAATGTGATATATTATAATAAATACCTGCTCTTCTATTGAAAATACTTGATAAGAATGTGATTAATATTTCTTATTTTTTCTAAAAATACTAATAATATCTTTTTTTATCATTGATTTAGGCGAAATACTTTTCCCATAAAATTTTGTGTAAAAAATCCTGTCCGTTCCATACTTTCTCCCTCATAAGGTAAATTTAAAATTTATACTATTCATATTGTACACACCGTGTGTATCGTGTAACACGCAATAAGATTCGGAATGTGTCAGTATTTTCTATGTTTCTTATCATTCTTTTTCCTTGATTTTCAATCTCATAAAGATTTTCCCCTGAGGATATCTATAAATGGCTAAAAGCCATTCAGAATCATGCTTGATGATATCACAAATACATGGATATTATTTCTAAGCGCTTATGCACATCTCATAAATGAGATTCAGCACATTATTCAACTCAATAAAAATCTATCCATCACCAAAAAACATCTCTCCTCTTCCAGCATAACAGCTTAGCTTGATTGTATTATTGTATACGCTCAAAAACTCCAAACTTCTTGGATTCAATCTCAGCTGTTTCGCATATAACTCTTTTGAAAGTTCTTCTCTCTAAAAAGAGATAACTTAGCTCGACATTAACACCATAGAGGACAGATAATGGAACACGTAGTTTTCATGGAGAATAACGATCTCAATTGAGATATCGCAAATTATACAGATAATACAAATCATCCTGAACAGCAATAAACTGGATAAGGAAAACTGATTTCGATAAGGGTTTTATCTATAATATTCCGGCAATTTTTTAAAAAACAGCCTAAAATACATTTTAAGATATTGAAAAATAAAGATAAAATTTTTCTCAGGAGATTCAAAAAAGATATTAAATCACCGTCTTTTATTGCCATAGCACTACCGTCATTATTATCAGAAAATCTTCTGAAGATCTATAACTCTCCTGATGCTTTTTCTTGCAAATCCAAGTAACGCAAGGCGATTTTCCCGAATTTCACGATCTTCCGTATTGACAAGGACTTCTTCGAAAAAAGCATCAACTGGCTCACACAAAGAAGACAGAGATACTTCAATGGGATAAAAATTATCTGTTTTCATGCTTTCCTTGATACATGCATCAACTGTTACAATCACTTTATGCAGTTCTTTTTCTGCTTTTAGAGAAAATTTATTCGGAGAAATATCAACAGATATTTTGTTTCCTTTTTTTTCTTCAGAAGCAAGTATCTGGACAATGCGTTTTGCAGACAACAAGAATTTTGCACCTTTTTCACTATTAAGAAAATCATTGAAATGCTCAATGAGAGTTGCGGTCATTAAAAGATCATCGCTTTCAGGTAATAATATTGCTTTTATAAGGTCAGGACGAATGCCAGTTTCACGGAGATATTGTTTCAAACGCTCATAAAAAAAGGATATAAGGCTTGGATCTTCTATAAATTTTGATAGCGGTAGATATATGCTGTTTTCTAATAGAATGCGGATGACCCCCAATGCCGCTCGGCGCAACGCATATGGATCTTTAGAGCTACTTGGCTTTTCATCAATCGCCCAAAAATTGATCAGCATATCCAGCTTATCAGCTAATGCTAAAGTCACAGATACCGTGTTTTTCGGAATCGTTTCTGATGGTCCTCGTGGCTTGAGATGCTCTTCTATAGAAAGAACCACTGATGCATCTTCTCCTTGCAAAAAGGCATACTTTGCCCCTATTTTTCCTTGCAGTTCTGGAAACTCTCCTACAATCTCTGTACAGAGATCAGCCTTTGCCAATGCTCCTGCCCGGTCTACTAGATCTATATCTGCTTTCGTAAACTTTGATATCTTTTGTGCCAATAACTGTATACGCCGTACTCTCTCCCCTTGTGTTCCTATTTTAGCATGAAAAACAACATTGAGCATGTCAAGTTTAGCCATGCGCTGATCCAGAGGCTTAGAAAAATCAAGTCTTAATCTTGAAGGATGTGGTTTCTTACAATATTCTTTCTCTAAATCAGAAATATTAAGCAAATCTTCTTGATCACAATTCCAAAAATGTAAAGCATCGGCTAGACGAGCACAAACCACCCTATTATTACCTCGAATAATCTCTTCTCCTCCATCAGAAGCTTGAATATTGGAGACGATTACAAAGTGATTTGCAAGCTTTCCTTGACGCATACGTGTCACAAAGCACTTTTGATGCGTCTTGATAGTCAGACGAACAACCTCTTCCGGCAGGCAAAGGTATTTTTCATCAAATGAACCGATCAGAACTTGAACCCATTCTACAAGACCTGAAATCTCTTCTAAAAGATCATCATCTTCAACAAGCTCTAATCCAGCAGCGAAGACTAATTGCCGTGCATCATTCAAGATAATGTTTCGACGATGTTCAGGATCAAATAAAACTTTTGCCTTTCCTAAGCCATTCACATAATCGTCAAGACATTGCACTTTGATAGCATTCGGGGCATGGAATCTATGACCATAAGTTATATTGCCAGAAGGTATGCCCTCTATATGAGTATCAATGACTTTTGTCTCACCATCTTCAAAAATAAGGATACAAAGGATTGATTGTAAAGGTCTAATCCAGTGAAAAGAGCTTATGGGAGACGTTTCCATACTCCAACGCATTGATTGAGACCAGGGAAATCGACGAATAGCTTTAGAAACAACCTCTTCCAGAATTTCTTCTACTAGACGTCCAGGTTTTTTAATAGTAGCGAGATAGATATCCCCTTTTTGAGGATTTTTCCTAATCTCAGCATCAGATATCTTCTTTAATCCTGTAGAACGTAAAAAACCGTCAATGACTTTTTGATCAGCTCCAACGCGTGGACCTCGTCTTTCTTCGACAATTGCAGGAGAGGATCTCGACAATCCATGAAGAGATAGAGACAAACGGCGCGGGGTCCAATATTGACGGGCACCTGCATATGTTAATCCGGCTTCTACCAAGGAATCGGTAATATTTTTTTTCAAATCCTCAGTGGCTTTACGTTGCACACGCGCAGGAATTTCTTCCGAATAAAGTTCTAGTAAAAAGTCAGGCACCACTAATTCCTATTTTTCAGGACCATAGATTCTTAATGTACTTCAAGGCACAACACGTTAAAAAACGTTCCATACAAGATTGCTTTCGATAAAAGTCCGTATTTTTGAAGAAGAACACAACAAATTTTCATACAAATGGATGCGCAAATAAATATAAAAAAAATCAAATCAATGGTTTAATTTTTTATATTATGATATTTTCTTTTGATTTCCAAAGCTATACTCACATCATGCTTTCCTGTAAAAAATCAACTCTTCTCACCATAATCCAAAGCTCACATCATGAAATCCACCATTTCATTATATTTTTCGATCTGTTACTGCTCCTCATGAACGACATAAAATTTTTATAAAGATTATATCGCGAAATTTACATCATGAAATCCACCATCTCATTATATCTCTTGATCTGTTACTACTCCTCACGAACGACATCAAATGTTTATTTGGAGTGTTATAGCTTTAATCTGCCCCTATCTATATACACCAAGATATTATAGTTAAAATGGGATAACATGCTGGTGCCCGGTGAGGGATTCGAACCCCCACGCTTTCGCGTTTGGACCTAAACCAAGTGTGTCTACCATTTCCACCAACCGGGCGTCACCCTGAAGACTTGGCACCAGTTAACATAAATCCCCGTCCTGATAAAAAAATCTTATCACATTTAGACGTTAGTTCCAGGATTCATCCCAACGTGTTTTTTATTTCATCATACGGACTGACTATGCCGTGCAAACCACGCACTTAACCACATGGTCGAAATGTAGAACCGCATTGTCACTTTGTCAACGCATACGATATAAAATCACATCTTATCTTGTCCCATCTTTTTTCTCTATAAGAAAGAGTTTTGCGATATCAAAATACGATTATGACTTCCTAAAAAATCAACCATAATATGCCAAAAACAAAACACTTCTAAAAACGTCCTCTTATCAAAGAAAACAACATATACCACTGTCGTATCCACTGATGAATTGTACATGGTTGATCAAGGATTTTAGCTCCAACATTTTGCGCATTTTTCAAAATATTTTCGGTTATACTGATAGGGATAAATGCAGCAAAAACTTTTGATGAAATACTCTTCATCTCTTTTCTGGCTTTCAAAAGATGTTCCAATCCTAATTCAGCGAAAATTTTGACCGCAATCGATATTTTTTCCTTATTTTCTCCAGATAAAAAAGAGTTTCGATCAAGTCCTGCAGCTCCAAGGATATCAAGAGGCAAATATAACTGCCCACGACTGCGGTGC
>NZ_JACETX010000065.1 GCF_014048425.1 Candidatus Liberibacter sp.
CACAATTAGGTTGGATGTTACCCCATGTTTTTCACAAACAAAATTTAAGAGCACCTTTAAAAGGTCAGTGCGCGCGCTGGCTTTTATCAAGGATTTTTTCTGGCAAGAAGAAGGCTTAGGCATTTTATCAATGGGCAGTGCCAATGCGGTTTTTACTATTTGTATAATTTTAGCACTGTGAGGAGATTTTATCCATTCACGGTGGATGGTGCGAAAATCTTCTAAGTCTTGAAGGCTTTTTGGTTTCTTTTGGACAATTTCGAACAGGATTTCATTTTTGAGAATCCTGTTGCGTGGTACATTGCGCGATCGTGCTTCATTCTCACGCCAAGTTGCTATGTACTTCAGAATAGATAATTCCTGAGGTTTTTTAAAATTCATTTTAAATTTCTCCCAAGCGGTATCAGGAGATATGTCATAAGTTTTTGGATCTATTAAGATATGGATTTTCTCCTTGATCCATTCAGTGCGACCGTTGTTCTGGAGTTCGTTTTTTAATTTGAGATAGACCTCTCGGAGATAGGTAACATCTGCTAATCCGTAACCTATTTGTTGAGGAGAAAGTGGTCTCTTATTCCATTTCGTAAAACGTAATGACTTATCAATTTTATGTCCTGTAATTTTTAATACGAGATGGTCATAAGAAATGAATTGCTTAAAACCACAAACCATGGCTGCGATTTGGGTATCAAATATTGGTGTAGGGATTCGATTGCACATGTGGAATATAATTTCAATATCTTGCCGTGCCGAGTGAAAGACCTTTATTATGGAAGGATTAGAGATCAAATCAAAAAAAGGACTGAGATCAATGTTGGTAGATAAAGGATCTACCAGAAACTCCATGGATGGGCTGGCCATCTGTATGAGGCATAATTGAGGCCAAAAAGTATTGTCGCGTAAAAATTCGGTATCAACGGTTATGAACTCAGATTTGGCTAGATCGGAGCAGGCTCTCTCTAGAGAGATGGTAGAAGTAATGATCTTTGACATAAATTTATTTTCCGAATGAAACCCATATCATATTGTTTTCGAAAATGATAATATAAAGATAAGTAATATATATGAAAAAATTCCTTTTGAAATATTTAAAATTAAATTTTTATGAACAAGATATCTTAATTTGATTATAGTCTAAATAAAATATTTATAAAACCTTATTTCTATTTAAGTGTTTGATAAATAATGTTATTATTCAACATGTATCTAGAATGGAAGTCAAGTGTATATGATTATACAATAAAGAGTAAAGCTATTTTGCCGTGTATTGGTAATTAAATTTCGCATATTAAATAGGCATTTTTTCTCTTTGCTAGAATAGGAAGATGAGAGAAGGAAATCATCTTGTTGGGCGTGTTTGGAAGTCTCCTCTTGCCATATGTATTATATATTCAGAAAGATGTGTCATCCCGTCTAAATTATCGTCTGGATCTATGAAGAGACCAAACTCTGTTTTATTTTTAATTTCGCCCTTAATTTATGTCCCAGACGGATTGACTTATTATTAAATGGGATGGCCAAAGATATTGGCGTCTCAAAACCTTATTAAATTCTTAATTGTCTTCGAAAAGTCATGAAATAGCATGTGGTTAAGTATGCTTTTAATGAGAATATAGCCGAAGAAGTAGGGGATAGCTGTCATCACGAAAAATAGATTGGAAATGATCCGTATTCTTGTCGACGAATTATTTCTCGTAGAGAGACTATAGCAAAGTGTATTTTCGGTATAATCGCAAAGGTTCAGAAAAATCTTAAAGACGTGACTACCATCAGGGAAAACAGAGCTGCTATCAAAATATTTTTCGCTCCCACGAAATTGAAGGAGGATGAAGTGGAAATGAAGAAATCTATTTGGTGATTACGCGCCTGCTTTTTTGTCTTTCAATGCGTTATCTTTTTAAGCCTAAGGTTTACGATTAATGATCCTTTTGAAAAAGGACCATTAAGTTCTCGTTTTAGAGGGGGCATGCACTTCGTCGGTATCCTAATGATGAGGAAAAGGTGCATAGCTTGCAAGCTGTGTGAAGCCATATATCCTGCAGAACAAGGCTCTTACAATAGAAGATGGACTTCGCGTCGTGGTGATTGCGCTTGCCGGACTATTCCGTTCATAGGAAGTCTGTTTATGTCAGCGAGTATTTTTCAGGGAAATATCTTTGATTATATGCGAATAGGGATAATAATCATGAATTTTCAGGGTTTTAGTAATCCATAAGTTTTGAATTTTCTCAAGAAATTCTTTATTAAGGAGGCCAATCTATTTAAAAACACTAATCACGGGATTTCAAGTCTCCATTAGGAGTAATGTGTATTGTGGTATTTTTGAGTAGGGATGAGATGGATACGTATCCCAAAAAAAGAAAAATCTTACAGAAAAAGATTTGTAAGAATTTTTGTGTAGTGTTGAGGAAGATTGTCTCGCAACTCAAAAATGAGCCGCAATTTATTTTTGCTCTTATCTCATTCATAAGCGGATGGCATTTATAGCCTCAGTAGATAATCGTGTAAAAACCATTTCTTGCAGAAATAAAAAAATGCGTTTTTGGGAATGATGTTCCATAGAGTCAATGGGAAACTAAAGAGTTTGATTTTAAAGAACAAGAATTTACAGGAAAATTATGCGATTGATTGCTAATTTTATTGTTTGATATATTTGGCACATTATGATTCATCAAAACAAGGATTTATTACAAGTTATTTTTCGCCAAAATATCATAAAGATTGTCATGAATATTCCGAACGAAATTTGACTCAGTGCATGCTGTTAGCTATGGTTTCTTTGTGAAATTTATTTTGGCTTGAATATTGAAGAAAACAGGATTTCGGGTTGTTTTTTGATTGGTAGTGTATTATGCATCGTTACCGTACTCACTCTTGTGGTGATTTAAGAAGTTCTGATGCCGGATCTATTGTACGTCTCTCCGGTTGGGTACATCGTGTTCGGGATCATGGGGGCGTGCTTTTTTTTGACTTGCGTGATCACTATGGTGTTACGCAGATTGTTGTAAATCCTGATTCTTCTAGATTTAGTCTCGCTGAATCTGTGCGAAGTGAATGGGTTCTTTGCGTTGATGGCGTGGTGAAGTCTAGAACTAAGGAGACGATCAATCCTGGCATGATAACGGGTGAGATTGAGTTATGTGCGCAGGAAATAGAGATTATTTCTGTGGCACAGGAAATCCCGTTACCAGTTTTTGGTGAGCCAGAATATCCTGAAGATATTCGTTTTAAATATCGATTTCTTGATTTGCGTCGTGATACTTTGCATAAGAATATTGTTAAGCGTACGCAGATTATTGCTTCTATGCGACGTCGCATGAGTGAGGTTAATTTTCTTGAGTATTCTACGCCAATTTTGACTGCTTCTTCTCCAGAGGGGGCTAGGGATTTTCTTATCCCTAGTAGAGTGAATGGAGGACTTTTTTTTGCTCTTCCACAAGCGCCGCAGCAGTATAAGCAATTGCTGATGGCTTCTGGATTCGACCGTTATTTTCAAATTGCTCCTTGTTTTCGAGACGAAGATCCTAGGGCAGATAGGTTGCCTGGAGAATTCTATCAGCTTGATGTTGAGATGAGTTTTGTTGAGCAAGAAGATGTTTTAAAAACCATGGAGCCAATTTTACGCGGTGTTTTTGAAGAATTTGCAAATGGAAAGAAAGTGACACCGCAGTTTCCTCGGATTCGCTATGATGATGCTATTCGAAAATATGGCTCAGATAGACCTGATTTACGAAATCCTATTATTATAAAGAATATTACAGATAATTTTGCAGGTTCGGGCTTTAAGATATTTTCTAATATGCTTTCTGCCGATCCGGAAGTTGAAGTTTGGGCTATCCCAGCTAAAACTGGGGGGAGTCGTGC
>NZ_JACETX010000049.1 GCF_014048425.1 Candidatus Liberibacter sp.
TTCTTCTGCATAATACAAAAATTCCCTATCTTTACTGCTCTTAAATAAAATTACATGTATAAATCATGTCAAAACTCGCACAAATTAGAAATCAACATACTAATCACGACACGACAACCATCGCATAGATACCCAAGAAAAATTAGAAAAACAAGCCTATCTTTGTTTTGTGAAAACACACTTTTGAGAAAAAATCTCCCTGCAACAACAAAAAACAACACAAAAATGGTGGCGAAGGAGGGACTTGAACCCCCGACACAAGGATTATGATTCCTCTGCTCTAACCAAGCTGAGCTACTCCGCCAAACTCTTCCCTCTCACAAGCCCTCATTACGACCAGGATGATTAAACTGTAAATGACAAGACACTAAAAAACAACCTGTACCATACCACAACAAATAAAAATCATTCTTATCCACTTCCAAAATCATGCAATAATATTTTTTTCTGCCCCAGAGAGCAATGCCTCTTCCACCCTCTTTGAACGTCGAGTCCGCTCTATAAAGCCCCCGCCTAAAATACGAGCATCATTCGAAGATGAAGAATAAAACACACAGGCTTGACCAGAAGCAACACCTTCTTCCCCATTTACAAAATCAACATAAACCCCATCTCTATCTTTGCCTACAAAAATAGAAACTGGATCCTGAGTGGAACGAATCTTTGCAAAACATTCGAATCCACCCAAAACCACATCGTTAAACGATCCGTCTCCCAACCAATTGATCTCTCTCAAATAAACACGACAAACCTCTAAATCTTCTCTTGAACCGACAACCACTTTAGCATTGCATGCATCAATATGCACCACAAAAAGAGGCTCGCCTGTGGACACCCCAAGACCACGCCTCTGCCCTACCGTATAATTCAAAACGCCCTTATGAAACCCCAATATTCTTCCGTCCAGATGTACAATATTCCCCGCTTGAGACGCACCGGGCTTTAACTTTTCCACCACATCAGAATACTTTCCTCTCTGAACAAAACAGATATCCTGACTATCTGATTTCTCAGCCACTTGCAATCCCAACTCTTGAGCCAAACACCTTACATCTGTCTTCTTCATGCACCCAAGAGGAAAACGCAAATCATTAAGCTGTTGCTGTGTAGTGGCAAACAAGAAATAACTTTGATCACGCTCTGAATCTATCGGACGATACAATATACGTCGACGAATCCCGTCATTTCCCTCATAAAAACGAGAACGGATATAATGACCTGTCGCCAGAACATCCGCACCTAGTTGACGGGCATTAGATAATAAATCCGAAAATTTAACGGTTCGATTGCAATCCACACAAGGAAGAGGCGTCTCCCCACGAGAATACGAATTCGCAAAAGGAACCATAACTGAACGGTAAAAACGCTCTTCATAATCAAGAACATAGTGCGGTATATTGATAGCATCACAGACACGACGAGCATCATCTACATCCTGCCCTGAACAACAAGCACCAACTCTTTTGGATGTTTTTCCCGCACTATACAATTGCAACGTTATGCCTATAACTTCATATCCATCGCGTTTGAGAAGAGCAGCTACAACGGACGAATCAACTCCTCCTGACATAGCGACAACGACTCGCGTCTCATGTGGATTCTTGTCAAAATCCAAGCTATTCATATCTTTTATTCCTCACCTATCATCCCTGCTTACCTCCGCTTCTTCGATAAAATCAATCAAAAAAATCCATCTCTTAAACTATATCCACAACGACCCTCAATCAACATTAAACTCAAATCGTTTAACGGATCGAATCGCAGGATTAACTGATAACTTGCTCAAGATATCATTCGATATAGAACCATCAACATATAACAATGAAACAGCATCTCCGCCTCTAGACTTCCCGCGCCCAAGCTGAAAATTAGCAATATTCACGCGAGCCTCGCCCAAAATACTCCCTACAAAACCTACCATTCCTGGAGTATCTTGATTCACCATATAAATCATATGACGCCCTATATCCGCATCAAAATTGACTCCCTGAATTTTAATAAACCTTGGCTTTTCATCAGAAAATACTGTACCTGCAATCGAATGCAATGCACTCCCCGTCTTCACTATTAACTCAATATATCCATCCCAAACCCCACTCTTATCACGTCTAACTTCAGAAAGGACAATGGAACGATCTTTGATGACAATAGGCGCAGAGACCATATTAGCTTCCGGCATCCACACACGAACCATCCCAGACAAAACAATGCTACTCAAAGCCTTAGTATTCATAGCTGCTGTAGAACCGTCATATATGATCTCAATTTCCTTGATCGGCTCTTCTATTAATTGACCCATAAAATGACCAAGATAATCAGCAAGCTTGATAAAAGGCCTTACCAGAGGACCTTCTTCAAGAGAGATGGAAGGCATATTAAGCGCATTTGAAACCGTACCCTTGGTCAAATAAGCAGACATTTGATGCGCTAATTGAAAAGCAACCTTCTCTTGCGCCTCTATAGTTGAAGCTCCCAAATGTGGAGTGCATACAACATTTTGCAATCCAAAAAGCGGACTATTCAGCGCCGGCTCAACCTCAAAAACATCAAATCCAACACCAGCAACATGTCCTGATTTAATCAAACAAGCCAAAGCCTCCTCATCTACCAATCCACCACGAGCACAATTTATAATACGAACACCAGGTTTTGTTTTGGATAAATTATTACTATTTAAAATATTCTTGGTCTTATCCGTAAGAGGGACATGCAAGCTGATGAAATCCGATTTTGACAAAAGCTCTTCCATATTTACTTTCGAAATCCCTAACTCCTGGGCGCATTCCTGAGATAGAAAAGGATCGTAAGCGATGACCTGCATTTTTAGTCCAATAGCACGAGTACAAACCTGCGAACCAATATTACCGACCCCTATTACGCCTAATATTTTCCCAGTAATTTCCACTCCCATAAACTTTGACTTTTCCCAAAAACCTGCGTGAGTTGACGCATTCGCAGCAGGAATCTGACGAGCAACCGCCAACATTAAAGTAATAGCGTGTTCAGCAGCCGTAATAGAATTACCAAAAGGAGTGTTCATAACAATAACACCCCCTTGAGAAGCAGCCGATATATCTACATTATCTATTCCAATTCCCGCCCTACCGACAACTTTGAGCTTTTTAGCTAGCAAAAGTAGTTTTTGTGTCACTTTGGTAGTAGAACGAACTGCAAGACCATCATAATCACCAATAATTCGAGCAAGTTCTTCTTTGTTTTTCCCTGCTTCTGGACAAAAATCAACATCTATACCATAGTCACGAAAGACCTGTATGGCAGTTAAAGACAATCTATCTGATACGAGAACCCTAGGCTTCACCATCAAACTCCTATATATAAAAAATTAAGAAAAAGCCCTTAAAAAAGCACTTTTCTGAAAGAAAAACGCCCAATTTAACCAGTCACAAAGCAATAAAAGATCTTCTTTTTCAACAGTTGACCCTGACCATACACGCAAACCAGAAGGGGCATCACGATAAGACCCTATATCAAAAGCTACCGACTTCTCTTCCAAAATTGAAACCATAGATTTAGAAAAAGATGCTTGGGAATCAGCATCAAGCGCCATGATATCAGAATCAACAATTTTCATACAAACAGACGTATTAGAACGAGTCTTTGGATCAACAGCAAGATTTTCAATCCAATCATTTTTCTGGATAAAATCAAACAAGACAGCAGAATTTTCATCAGCACGTTTAATGCACGCAGAAAGACCCCCTATTTTTTTACACCATAACAACGCATCAATGTAATCTTCAACACACAACATGGAAGGCGTATTTATTGTCTCCCCCCTAAAAAGCCCTTCAATAAGCTTCCCCCCTTTGCTCAGACGAAAAATTTTGGGCAATGGCCATGCAGGAGTGTAATTCTCAAGACGATCAACAGCCCGCGGAGATAATATAAGGACACCATGCCCCCCCTCTCCGCCTAGGGCTTTTTGCCAAGAAAAGGTTGCAACATCAAGCTTTTCAAAATCAACATTCTGCGCAAAAACCGCTGATGTCGCATCACAGATAACCAATCCCTCTCGAGATCTCGGAATGAACTGAGCATCAGGAACCCGAACTCCCGAAGTGGTTCCATTCCATACAAAAACAACATCCCTGCTAAAATTCAGCTTAGACAGATCCGGAATTTCCCCATACGGAACAGTAAACTCTCGAACATCGCCAATGGGAAGCCGTTTAATATCCGAAATCCACCCAATCCCAAAACTCTCCCATGCAAGGACATCAACTCCACGAGCTCCAAGCATGGACCATAAAACCATCTCAACAGCACCTGTATCCGAAGCTGGAACTATAGCAATACGATAGTCTTCAGGAACTTCCAAGACCTCACGGGTCAGGTCTATGGCTTTCTTGATTCTCGCCTTTCCGAGAGAAGATCGATGAGATCGACCAACTAATGCCCCTTTTAAAACATCGGAGGACCATCCTGGACGCTTAACACATGGACCAGAAGAGAAGAAGGTGCGAAAGGGTTTGTGCACCGGTTCAAGCATATTCAACATATCAATTCTATCCTTTCAGATAGTTGCTCCTCGTTAGGGAGGAGTGTCCTACATTGGAACATATTGAAAACCATATAAAACACAACAGAATTTTTAAAAACACCTCAAGAAATCCATACAAAATCCAAATTAAATTCCCTGACTTTTCAGGCAATTAAATAGAATTTTTTCTCAATTTTCCTTGTTATAGCTGTCTAGTAGTTAAATACTATACTCTCCCTTAGAAAAAATCTATACAACAAGACTCGTTATACGAGGAACATCAAGCTTCTAAAGGAAACATCCTTATTTTTACCAAGAAGTAATAATGACGTCTTTCCTGTTAAAGAATCTAAAAAACCAACGAACAGTATGTTCAAAAATCTTAAAACAATATCGTAACTCTACAAAAACATCAACAAACCATCCGCATTCTGTCAACAATATCTTTTATGAAAAATCCTTCGGCAGTCTTGAAAATAATAGACAATATATACCTGACGCCTCATCAAATACAAGCAACAACGCAATAGAATTGCGCAACCCAGCATAAGAATCCAGGTTCCAAAGCCTGGCAAATGCACCATACTCTCCCCATCCCAGCAACCTGTTCTTCTCTAGGATATTAATAAAATAAGTAGATAGATGAATACTTGTCTTCTTTGATCAGAAGATCAAAATTTTTCATATCTCAAACATATCCCTATATCAATATGAAAAAAGGATCCTCCATCAAAATTCAAAAAATAAAATATTATTTACGCTGTCGAAATCTTTTATTAATGATTTCTAAAAGTGCTTTGTGAATATACTCGTTTCCAGATATAATGCTTCGTGTCTCGAAAATAGTATTACTACCCGAAAAATCTGTAGAAAATCCTCCCGCTTCACGCACGAGAAGAATTCCTGCCGCCATATCCCATGGAGACAAGCCTTTCTCCCAAAATCCATCGAAGCGACCAGTCGCGACATAAGCCAAATCAAGAGCCGCAGCACCAAAACGACGAATCCCGATAACTTCACCCATAACACAATGCAAGCACGATAAAAAATCGTCACACTTCTCACGCCCCAAATGCGGCATACCGCAACAAACAACAGAATCCGAAAGATAACGACGAGCAGAAACCCTCATACGACGATCATTCAAAAAAGCCCCAGCACCACGCTCAGCAGTATACAGTTCATCCGTAATGGGATTAAAGATAACACCAGCAACTATCTCTCGGGAACGTTCCAAAGCAATGGAAACACAGAAATGTGGAATAGCGTGAAGAAAATTTGTGGTGCCATCTAGTGGATCAACGATCCAACGATTTATACCATCTTCTGAGGGAATCTCTTTTCCTTCTTCTCCGCAAAAACCATATTTAGGACGAGCGTGCAATAACTCCTGGAGAATAATCTTTTGTGACTTCAAATCAGCTTGCGTCACAAAATCACCAGGCCCCTTAAGAGAAACCTGCAAATTTTGCACCTCACCAAAATCACGAGACAAAGACTTACCCGCTTTTAAAGCAGCATCAACCATAACATTCAGGATAGCAGAACGGGGCATTTTGATTACCTCTTTTTAGATAGCACGAGATTCGAAAACGAAAGACGAAAAATAGGAATATTTACAAAAGAACACAAAAACGTCTTTTTATGAAAATCTAAAAACAGGAAATATATTGCATCGACTCCATAGAAAGTGATTAATAGAAATTAATTCTATTGCAACCATTCCAAAATAAAAATACATCCTGGAAAAGACCTGCGTAAAATTCGAAATAATGCAATAGGAAATTCACTGCTCTATCATGAATCATACTGCCATTTAATACGTATAGGAACTAATAATAATGGATTCAATTAAAAAACTAATATTCCATTACTGTCACTCATAATCCTCCACTTATAAACCCTACCTAAATCACAAAACAATGTTCCGATCATACTATTATTATCTCTGATAAGATGTGCCATGATATAAATATTTTCGTATAATAAATATCGTTCTCGAAGAAGGAACGGATAATTTTATTTCTTTGAACCATGACCAGTCCGTCAAAAAGTTTTGTCGGGGATCATAATAATAGCAGAATCCTATCGTTCTCGTGGGCATTTTAATGCTCGTATTGACCCTTTAGGATTAGCTTCTCTTACTATATACTTGTAGATATTTATCCCTTCCTATTATGGGCTGTATGGAAGTCGACTATGCGCGTAAAATGTTTATGGAGGTATATTAGAGATCTCAAGTATTCCATCCCTGAGATTATGAAAAATTATTTTTCAGCTATACTGTGCCATTATAGGTTATAGACACATGTGTTATCTTTACAAATAATCGTATCTTTAAGATTCTCTAAATACCGAAGGTTGTTTTATTCTACCAAGATACCTGAAAAATTTAGACATATTAAAGATAGTGATTTTATAGAAAATATACCGAAACCCTCAACGAGGAAATTGACAACAAAGAAAGATTTTAACAAGCTTCTCCAAGCGAAATATCTATATTGAAATAATAGTATAGAGAACTTCGAAAAAAATTCAACACTTCTCAAATTCAGAGATATTTCCGTCTTTTTTGAATTTAGAAACAAAGAAGACGCTCACGAATAGCAATAATAATAATCCACTCAATAAATTCACCCCATTAAATGCTTCTTTTGATCCGAATAGATAAGCCTTATTAGCAATCTCTATGCCTAAAATATAAATGAGCAAAAAAATGATACCCATAGCGGAAGAAACTGTCCCTTTGCTAACATCACTAGCAAACAATGTTAATCGGGTCAAACCGGCAAAAGCCATGCTGTTACCAAATGAATATATACTCAAACCCAAAATCATCCATAATAGACTAGCCTCCGCAGGAAAAAACATAGAGGATGCAGCTATCCCCAAGCCAAAAAATATAGGAAATCTACTGACTTTTATCAGCCGAGATAAGCTTACCTTTCCAGCAAAATAACTCAACGTCAAATTTCCAATAATCAATCCTCCAAATACAGGAATTTGTAATAAAGCATACGAAAATATGGATAATTTTTCTCCCTCCATAATAATCACTGGAGAAACTGCAATCCAGCTTAGCATTGGCACACTTCCAAATCCTATTGCCAATGCACCGCACATGAAACGAGAATTCATCAGCACCTTTTTATAACCAATCCAGAGAGACCCAATAGATAATGTACTATTTCTTCCTTTCAATTCTACCGTTTCTGGCATATAAAAGAACAAGCCTATAAAAGAAATGAATCCTAAAACAGCAAAGACCACAAATATCCCTTGCCAAGGAATATAGCCAAGCAATACGGTACCGATCAGTGGACCCAATAAGGGAGCGCTTATAGAAACATTGGCCATGATCGCGACAAGCCTAACGCAACTCACTTCGTCAAAAACCTCTTGAATAGTCGCATAACCCACTGCACCAATAAAACACAACCCCATACCTTGCAAGAATCGCATGATCGTAAACTGTTCAATAGTTGTAACAGGCAAAATCGATAGACAGGAAACAATAAAGAACAGAACTCCTAAAAGCATAATGGGACGTCGTCCAAATTTATCCGATAAAGGCCCAATCAACCACTGTAAAGCGGCTCCTCCCGCCATGTAAGCTGTCAGAGAAGTCGGAACCCATGAAGAGTCTACTTTAAAATCCTCTACGACTTTTAACATAGCCGGCTGAATCATATCGTTACCTATATACACGGCGAATTCAAAGAAAACCAAACTTATAGGGAAAAGTATCCTATGAGACTTAGATAAAAAAGGTAAAGACATGATTAGACTCTTCTTAAAAT
>NZ_JACETX010000066.1 GCF_014048425.1 Candidatus Liberibacter sp.
ATTGTTTTCAATAAATCCCATGAATACTGCAGGTGAGTTTTTGTAGGAGGCAAGAAAGCTCTCAGGGGGGAAAGGGGGGAAGGGCTTTATCATCAGAAGAAAATATGAGGTAGAATTGCTTTTGAAAGGTGCGAAGTAGACATGTAGACAACGCTGTAGAATCCCTGATTCGAGTCGCATGTAGATTAATTTATTGAATATAAATCATATTCTTGTATTTTTAATCAATATAGGGAATGTTGTTGTTTTTGGCTATTTCAGTTTATTGTTTGAAGTTATATCCACTACCGATTGCAATATGAAGATCGATATAGCTCTTTGCCAATTGTCGTTTAGCTGCTGCAAGATTAATCTCTTCCGCAGAAATATCATGTTGTGCATTCGCAACTTCAAGTAAGGAAGATGCTCCTTCTTGATAACTAGACATTGATAGTGAAAGAGCCTTTTTGTAGTTGTTAACTTGAGTTTGCATTGCTATTACAGTTTTTTTATCTTCGTATACGGATACAAGAGAGTTTTCGACTTGGTTTATTGCATTAAGAACATTTTCTCTCCAGGCAAGATACCGTTCGTATGCATGAGATTCGGCAATATGTACATTTGCTTTGGTTTTTCCTCTTGTCAAAAGTGATAACTGTAATTTGGGACCAAATACCCATTGTTTATTATCAAATGTCCAGTTTTTATCTCTTACATGAGAATAATCAATGAAGCCGTTTAATGAAATTGAGGGGTATAGATCCGCTTTTGCTATGCCTATTTTAGCTACAGCATCTGCAAGTTGTCTCTCGTTATGGCGGACATCTGGTCTATTCCGAATCATATCGGCTGTAATGATAATGTTAGGTATCGTAGATAAGTTCGGTTGGCGGAGATTGTTTTTCTTTTGCATGTAGCTTAAAATATTTTTTGCTGGGCTATCAATAATTTTCGATATACTATGGACAGCGGTGAGGAAGCTTTTCTCAAGATTGGGTATTTCAGATTTAATTGTGTTAACTAATGTTTCTGCTTTTATAACGTCTAATTTTGATGCAGCTCCTGCTGAAAACTTAAGGCGGATTAAATCTAGATTTTGTTTGCGTACAGTTAAGATTTTGCGGGCTATGTGTATTCTTTCCTGAAAATAACGTGCGTCTATATATGCAGGCAACAAGCTAGAGATTATGGTGAGTTTTGCCATGTCTGCTACAGCATGTATGCTGCCAATATTTGCTTGGACACTTTCTAGGATACGGTTGTTGCGTCCGAATAGATCTATCATCCAAGAAGCTTCTAATTTTCCCACTCCTTCGGGGAGTTTATTTGATTGTGATGTCATCTCACTTGATATCGATGTTTGCAATGACGGCAGATAATTAGATTTTGCAACTATGAGTTGTTCTTTTGCGGAATTTATACGTTCTATAGCTTGGAGTATTGTGAGGTTTTGTTTTAATGAAATTTCAACAAGTTGGTTGAGTTGGGTATCATTAAAGGCTTTCCACCATGCTATTTTGGTTATATCTTTATTAGGATTGTTATTATTCAGCGTTGTTTTGGAAATCTGTCTAGGAAATTGTATCGTGGGTTCAATATATTCAGGACCAACCGCACATCCCGATAAGATAATGGCAAGGATCGCAGGTGTTTTGCGTATATAAGTCATCATGACCGTGAACTTTCATTCAGAGCAGAAAAGATGGAAATAACAAGAGCCAAAAGTATTGTTGTAAATTCGATATAACTAGATCGTTTTCCTAGTTGAAATGTATAGCTCTTCTTCTATGATAGTTAATTGCTCAGGATATTGTATAATATAATTGGGCATATTTGGTTTTAATAAGGCTTTTTAAAGGAAAAGTATCTCACTTTTGATAGGGAATCAAGAAGGATATTTTTCGTGGGATTCTCTCAAAAACATAAAACGATATTTTTATGACTTGCTTTCCTGGGCAATGGTGCAATCATCTTTATTCCACCAATCAAAATTTGAGGATTACTCTTCAAGTGTAAATGAGATGAAAAATATAGGTGTTTTTATAAAAGCAATATTGCATAATCAACGATCTGTATATTTAAGATTCATGGGAATGGTTAAGGTATAATTTTAAGGTATCCATTGTTTTTAAGGTTATGATCTGCCTTAGGAAATCTGGGTATAATTGTTCAAGTTATATTCTGCCTCAAGGAATCCAAGTATAGCAGAGAATACTCCATGTATTGATAACGATATGAAGGATCATTCCTCGGGTGTCGATTTTTTGGAACAAATAGATCTTTCTTGTTATTGGTCTGAAATTGGCGTTAGCATATGGTATAGCTGATGTATTTTAATTCTTCTGGTTTTGCGGTTTTTAAATCATTCTAAAGCGATGGCAGAACTCAAATTTTTCAATGATTTTATCAAGGGTATTTTATGCGGAATGCGGTATTTCCAGATTCCAAATACCGTTATAATTCATGATAACAGCACGATTTTTATAAAAATCCAAAGCGCAAGCACCACACATTATTGGCATTGATCAAAAGAAGGAAAATTCTGTGACCAAAGGCTTATCAGCATAAAACAATAATAGCTTTTGAACGAGCGATATTCCGCCAGTCATGGCAAGAGACTGAAATAGGACTACCATTACTGCTAAAGATGCGGGATAACTTTATATCAAAGTGTTAAAGTAAAATTCTGTGATTTAGAAATTTTCTATGTATTTATATAAATTCTTATAGATCCGATTCAGTGGAGAAGATTCAGAATCGTCGGGAGAAAATTTCAGACCGGTTATTTTTTCATAAGCTGTTTTATAGGTTTGTGATACGCGAAGAACGAAATCTTCGGAAATAACAGGGATATCATCTTTATAAGGATCACAGCGTTTTAGGATCCAATTGCGGACAAAATCTTTATCTAATCCAGAAGGAGAAGTGTTTTTTTCTAGGGATATATGATAGTTTTCTATTTCCCAATAGCGACTAGAATCAGACGTATGTATCTCGTCGGCTAATACGATATTTTCCTTTTGATCTAGTCCAAATTCGTACTTGCTATCAACAAGTACTAAATTACGTTTTGATACCAAGTGACATCCACGTTTAAAGAGGGCAAGGGCATAAGAAGAAACGGTGTCCCACTGCTGTTGGGTCATGAGTCCTTTTTGAATAATCTCAGATGCAGATATAGGTTGATCGTGGTTTGGACCCATGGATTTAGTTGTTGGGGTTATGATAGGGAAAGGTAGCTTTTGATTGTCATACATACCATCAGGTAATTGGTGTCCGTATATTTTTCGGCATCCTTTTTTATAAAGTGTAAGGAGAGAGGTATTGGTATTACCTGCTAGATAACCACGTACAATGAATTCTATAGGAAAAATTTTCAGTTGTCTTCCTATTAAAACATTAGGATCTGGATAATCAAGAGAATGATTTTCACAAATATCTTCTGTATTTTTAAACCAGTATTGTGTCATCTGATTTAATACTTGTCCCTTGTAGGGGATGCAGGCAATAGCGCGATCAAAGGCACTGAGTCTATCTGTCGATATGGTGATGCGAGTACCATTTTTTAGTGCGTAATTTTCTCGCACTTTACCAGAATAGAAATTCGGCAATTCAGGGATATAAGCTTTAGAGAGGATTCTCACTTTTAATAACCTTCAAGGATACATAATCATCAATAATGATTGCGCACGCGGCGAATTTTATTTTCGTTGGATATAATTTTTAAGGCCTAGAGTCAAATTTTGTAGATTTAT
>NZ_JACETX010000090.1 GCF_014048425.1 Candidatus Liberibacter sp.
CCCTCAATCGAAAAAACACCTTCTATATGCATCGCAAAAGGACGATCTAAATCACGCACAGGTTCCTGTATATGACTATCAACCGCAGCCATCAAAGAACGTATGGAATCTTCCCCTATCTCCTTGTTAGTACCTTCAAGTGCATTCAGTGCAGAACCCCTAATCACTGGAATAGAATCTCCAGGAAATTTGTAGTAGTTCAAAAGCTCCCTAATCTCAAGCTCAACAATCTCAACAAGCTCAGGATCTTCAACCTGATCAACCTTGTTTAAATAAACAACCATCGAAGGAATACCCACCTGTCGAGCAAGAAGAATATGCTCCTTCGTCTGAGGCATAGGACCATCTACTGCTGAACAAACAAGTATCGCTCCATCAACCTGCGCAGCACCAGTAATCATGTTCTTCACATAGTCAGCATGTCCAGGACAGTCAACATGACAGTAATGTCTCGATTCCGTCTTGTATTCAACATGAGCCGTCGCAATCGTAATACCACGCAACTTCTCTTCAGGTGCACTATCTATTTCATCGTACCCCTTATATTCCCCAAAATACTTCGTAATCGCTGACGTAAGTGTCGTCTTACCATGATCAACATGCCCTATCGAACATATACCAATATTCGAATTACCCCGAATAAATTGTTCCTTCTTCTTCTGCATAATACAAAAATTCCCTATCTTTACTGCTCTTAAATAAAATTACATGTATAAATCATGTCAAAACTC
>NZ_JACETX010000067.1 GCF_014048425.1 Candidatus Liberibacter sp.
CTCAGGGAAGCCCCTTTCCACTCCTTAACAGGCAAGTCACCTGCTTCCAGATCAATGAAAAGTGTGCTTTCTTCTGGCAGTGTCCAGAGAAGAGATGTTTTCCCTATTCCGCTTTTTCCAAAGATACATCCTTTGATTCCTTTGGTTTCATTGAGTCTTTGATCCACTGAAATGATCGGCAACATTTTTCGTCTCCTTTAGAATATGTCTGCAGTCAGTTTGTTTGTGGTGGTTTTGGCTTCTGCAATAGGGACAACACTGACCGCATCTTTGGAAACGGTCACAAGTTTTTTGAGAGCTTCAATCTGCGTAGAAGACAAAGTGCCATTCAAAACAAGTTTTTCTATTTCCGTAGGTGAGGCTGGCTTTTGCACATAGAAATGATCTTGGAGAATATTTTTCCGTTTCTCTGTGCTTCCTGTTGACCAGCGTTTCGCACCTTTTCTAAGTGTTTTTAATTGGAATTTTGGTATTCGGTCTCCATTGGACAGTCTGCTTATGACTTCGGCTTCAGCCTCATCAAGTAATTCCTTAACCCCCAAAAGGTACTGATAATATGCTGACAATTCTTTGTCAGTTAGTTTTGATGGCGATGTATTTTTTCTTTGAAATGGAACAACATTACTTCTAGTCATCTTCGTTCTCCTCAGTGTCCATTGGGCATGGTGGGAGGTATCCCAATCCACGCAACAGTTCTTCACGCTCGTATTTGCTTGCAATCTCTTCCATGTAGTGTTGGCTAACTTTTCCCATTTTCATTCCTATGTTTCTGTGTACAAAATTATATTTATTTGTGTTTGTTGGATGTACTATCTATCATTATGATCAATTAGTCAATATATAAATTGATCATAACGATAGATATTTTTATAGACACCCGCAAACCACCCATGATATAAAGCATGAAAGCAACAACTTAGGCGTGAGAGGGAGATTGGAGATGGCAGAAGAAAAGGACACCAAGACAAATGAAGAGTGGGAATTGGATACTTCTAAAGCGAACAAAGATTGTGATGATGAGGTGTGTGAGGGCTGTCAATGAGCACTGCATCGTTAAATGAAAAGTACCCCTACAGACTAGATCCAGGTGGGTTTTTAGCAGAACACTTCCCTGTCCAAGAGCACATCCAAGACGAACTAGACGCTAGACAGTGGTCATATGTGACGTTCGCAGAGAAAGCAGGCAGACCTTTGGAATGGGCACAAACGATGATGAAGGGCGAAAAATCCTTATCTCAAGAAGACGTTAATTCAATAGAAAAAGCACTCCAGATAAGGGGATATTTATCAGCCAACATCGTTAATTTGGAGGATAAGAGATGAATATTGAAATTGACCGCTACCCAATATTGATCGTTAAGGATGGGGATGCTTTCATTGCTATTCCTACAGATCTCATGAGATGCATGGCTGTTGGAAAGACACCTGAGGAAGCACTACATGATTTAAAACCTGCCATGCTTGAATGGTTGGACGAAGCCAAAGAAAGAGGCATTGATATTCCTGCTCCGGGTAGCGTTTCCCTGAATGCTCCTATTTCTTTTTTAAATGGAATTGTAGAAGAGGGATTTAAATTTAAAGAAAGCTCTCTTAAATTAGAAGATATCTTCACAGAATTATACCGTGCAATCAAAGAATTAGTTTATTCGCAAGAGTTAATACGTTTGCACTTTGCTGTTCTCATCAGGAAGTTGAAACCTTTACTGAAAAATAATAAGGATAAAACTAATTTAGATTACGGCGACTATCTCATGTACCTCCAAAATCATAAAAATAAAAAAGCATTATGTGATTTGAATAGTTACCTTTGTAAAAGGTTAAAAGGTTTTAAAAATGTAAAGGAAGAATTGGATAGCTTGGATCCCCCGACAATCGTGAATCGTCTTGATATAAACCGTAAACGAAAGGAATCTCAAAAGAACCCTGATTAATACTCACTTTAGGTTCGCATAAAACTTATTGAGAAAATTATAGTGGGGTAGATATATGTCGGATGGATATACGGATTCTCGTCAGGGAAATCCTAGTTACGATGAAAATTGTCAAAGTACAGAGAGATCAAACGAAGGATATAATAACGTATTGGATCTACGTTCAACTAGACCACATGACGCTAATAGGCATAAATACCTAAAAGGGTGTGATGAGTTGTATACATCAAATATTCACAAGGATAAAAGTGACGAGTTAACTTCTAATAAAGATCATCATAATACAAATAGGGATAACGAAATAGAGAACGACGATCTTATCTGTGATTCTCCGACACAAAACGAAACAAAGATAGTAGAGGAATCTGTCTCCATGGATAAGAAACAATCGATAGAAGAGCACAGAATCTCTCTCCTTGAAAAACACTATGACAAGCTAGATAGTAAAGTTGATTCAAGCATCCGTGAAATGACTAAAGGTTTTGCAGATCTCAGAGTGGATATGGCAGAACATCGTGCGAATATGAACGAGAAACTTGATAGTATTCGAGTCGATAATGCTACATTTAAAACAGAAGTGAA
Source organism: Candidatus Liberibacter sp. (assembly GCF_014048425.1). Lineage (GTDB taxonomy): Bacteria > Pseudomonadota > Alphaproteobacteria > Rhizobiales > Rhizobiaceae > Liberibacter. The sequence continues at coordinate 2,514 of NZ_JACETX010000067.1, forward strand.
CGAGAAACTTGACGGTATCCGAGTAGATAATGCCAACTTTAAAACAGAAGTTATTGAAAAACTAGACGATCAAAAACAATGGATTATTTGGATAGCCATAAGCGGCATAGGGATAGCCTTAAGTGGCATAGGGATAGCCATAAAGTTTTTATCGTAGTAAATAAGATGCTTCTGCCATCAAGCCTTTCAAAACTTCGCCCCTGTAACTTTCTTTTTGTACTTCTCAGTAATTGAATCGTAGATATGTAATCTGAGATTATGCAAATAACCAGGCATATGACATGCCGACAACAGCAATATCGATAAAACTGTTTTAAAATACATATTTCTAATATCGGATATGAAGGCATATTCACTTTTAACCGAAACTATCGCTACTGAAAGCAGTATTATCATCAGGTGGATGAACAACAATAGCGAGTTTGCACGCATATGCATTTTATACTGATTTTTTAAAATCTCCTTTTCTACCCAATCGTCGCCCCCTATATTGTTGAATATAGTAAGGATGGAGAAAGCATTCACACTTAACAATCCGATCATCAGACCGCAAAAACACAATATCACGGGAATGTGAGAAAGGTTAAATTCAAAGATGGTATCCCCGTATTGAGATATCAATTGAACCCCTACGAATCCTCCAAACGCTAACATCGCAACTGCTATTTTCATCGTCTTTCCTTCTCTTTGTTAAAGTTCCACCAAAGCAGACCCCCTAAACAATTCAGAACGACAAGAGGTATCGACGCCCAATCAGGGACTACTCCAAAGGCATGCAAGGACAAAAACAGCCAAGTGTTGAACACACTAAATCCCAAGAAGTTAAGGAGGATGCATGCTTTTCTTGTGTATGTGGTATTCTTACCCCAATCATCTAGCCCGGATGCCACTAATCTAGACATCCCATATATCACGCAATATAGGAACACAAAGAATGCCCAAAAACCCAATACGCTTCCTGCTGTTGGCTCTATCATTTTGTCATCTCCATTTCATCCATAAAGTCGCACCGATCATTCCTGCAACGGCAAAGATCTTCAAAATCATGTACATAAGCTCTA
>NZ_JACETX010000068.1 GCF_014048425.1 Candidatus Liberibacter sp.
GATACTCGCCTAGCAGAAGCCAATATTCCTTTGATGGTGGAACGCCCCATGGATGCCCATTTGTCGCCTTTCGGGCTATACAAACCTATGAGATCAAAAATCTTCCTTTTGTTGTATTCACCTTCGACGACTGTGTATTCACACTCCAGATAGACAGAATCTGTCTTAATGGATTTTGTTGCAAAAAAACCTAAAGGCGTTCCATCATCTAATCTATCGCAAAACCCTTCCTTCAGAGTGAGGCGAACTTTGACAATGGTTTTGTCTGGTATCGGAGCGGAACCATCAACATAGTCTTCTTGTGACAAATCAATCATGGGCATAGTAGTTTCTTTCTTTGTATTTTATTGATAGGTAAAGTTGGTTGCTGTAGGTCTTGGACTGTTAACGATCTTGTGCATGATGTGTCCCAGATTAGGTTTCTCATAAAGATCCAACGCTCCTGAGCGGTCTTTTGCGGGCATGTCATGGATATTGTCTGCATGGCAAAGGAACTTCCGAACTGTTCTTGATGGGTCTTCAGGATCTATAACAGCTGTCATGATCAAAACCTCATCAACGATACCCGACAGTTCAAGACCTGTTTTGTTTCCCTCTATCTGGAACGAGTAGACAGGCAAATTGTGATCGTCTAACTTCTTGTCTAAGATACCAACAAGCCAGATATTCTTTTCTCTTGCTCTTTGTAGGTGTCTGATCCAGCCAAGCATCTCTTTGCCGTGCAATCCGTATATTGCTCTCGTGTCCACAGATCCGTTGCGGGATATGGCTTCTGGTTGTTGCGAGCAATAACGAAAGCTTAAATTGCTTGCTTGACTGATGCTATCTATAAAAAGGGTTGTGTACTTTTCATATGCTTTTGGATCACCCCATCTCGTACGTACAGCCTCATAATGCTTTTTAGAATATGTGACTTCCTTGTCTCCGAGGGCTGGATCATATCCTGCTATGTACACAGCCAAATCTCGCAATGTTTGCCATGTGCTTGGTCTCAGGGAAGCCCCTTTCCACTCCTTAACAGGCAAGTCACCTGCTTCCAGATCAATGAAAAGTGTGCTTTCTTCTGGAAGTGTCCAGAGAAGAGATGTTTTCCCTATTCCGCTCTTTCCAAAAATACATCCTTTGATTCCTTTGGTTTCATTGAGTCTTTGATCCACTGATATGATCGGCAACATTTTTCGTCTCCTTTAGAATATGTCTGCAGTCAGTCTATTGGTGGTGGCTTTTGTTTCTGCATTCTCCTCAGTGTTCAACGGACGCAACAGTTCTTCACGCTCGTATTTTCTTTCAATCTCTTCCATGTAGTGCTGACTCACTTTTCCCATCGTCTTTCTCCTTTTTAGTTTTTAGTAACCTTGTGCAACCTGAAAATCGTATCGGACACCAGCTTCGTAGGTGTCTTCATAAGGGAGGGCTTCTTCCGCTTCACTGGCTTCCCTTTTAATCTCTGCTTGTTCAGTCAAAATCTTCTTCAATTGAAGAAGTGCCCTTTTCACAGCGGGTAAGTCGCCTATCAAATTCTCCACTGAATCAAGACGATCAACAGGGTGCTCATCCGAAGCGAACACGCCTGCGAAGTTCTCATTGAGGATGTTTTGATAGTCTTTGCACTCTTCAATGACAGGATTTAAAGCCTTGTCATTTTCTTCTAAGTCTCTTTGAGCTTCTCCCAAAAAATGTTCATGAGAGAATCCATCGCCGTGGAATCCTTGGTATCTCATCATTTTCATTCCTATGTTTCTGTGTACAAAATTATATTTATTTGTGTTTGTTGGATGTATTATCTATCATTATTTCTTTTATGTCAACATATAAAAAAGAAATAATGATAGATATTTTTATAGACACCCTAAAACACCCATGATATAAAGCATGAAAGCAACAACTTAAGCGTGAAATGGAGATTTGAAATGGAAGAAGAAAAGGACACCAAGACAACTGAAGAGTGGGAATTGGACACTTCTAAAGCGAACAAAGATTGTGATGATGAGGTGTGTGAGGGCTGTCAATGATCACTGCATCGTTAAATGAAAAGTACCCCTACAGACTAGATCCAGGTGGGTTTTTAGCAGAGCACTTCCCTGTTCAGGAGCACATCCAAGACGAATTAGACGCTAGGCAGTGGTCATATGTGACGTTCGCAGAGAAAGCAGGAAGACCTTTGGAATGGGCACAAACGATGATGAAGGGCAACGAATCCTTATCAGAAGAAGACGCTCATTTAATAGAAAAAGCATTAGATATAGAGGCATATTTATGGCTGGCTTTGGATAAAGAATATAGGGCATGGAGAAGCTTTATCAGAAAAAAAACAGTTAATTTGGAGGACAGAAGATGACATTTTTTTGTTGTTGTATAGAAGAGTACCCGAATGGCTATTTAACAGAGCACATCTATGTCCACGATCTTATCCAAAACGAGCTAGACGATATGAAGTGGTCGTATAAAAAGTTTGCAGAGAAGGCAGGTAGACCTCTGTTTTGGGTTAAAACGATTATGAAGGGCGAAAAATCCTTATCTCAAGAAGACGTTAATTCAATAGAAAAAGCACTCCAGATAAGGGGATATTTATCAGCCAACATCGTTAATTTGGAGGACAGAAGATGATGAATATTGACATTGACCGCTACCCAACCCTAGTTTTTAGCCAAGTGATTCTTATTTTTCAATCTTTTGGTGTGTTAGGTGGGGTAGGGCGTGAATTTAAAAGTGATACAACCAGCATGGGAAATGCTGAAACAAGCTTTAGGGGATGAGAAAGCAACCCATATGGCATTAGTCTTAGAAAACAATAAAAAGACGGTACTCTTAAAAGATATAGCGAGATTTTTCATCCCCTCTTGTGTGGTTAAGAGTTTTTTGATAATTCCTATAGCGTTTGCGTATTATTTGTGGTCTAACTGTCATCTACCGACAACTATTATCGTCGGCTTTGTTACTGTATGGCTTGTTCTATCGTTTCGTTTGGCGATTCTTTCAGCCGACGCAGAACGGAGAAATCTAGAGAAGCAGAAACAAGATCAGCTCAATAAAAGTGTAAAGAGTATCACTGTATATCACCAGACACTCGATAAGTCGTTATATTATAGTAAGAGCGACGGTTTCCGGACAAGTAACTTGAGTGAATATGCGCTTAAAGAGATAATAAACTCCATTGAGAAGCTTTTACAACTTCACGAAATAGAACCTTTGTCATCAGATATAGAGGCTAAGGATCTGAGCGAATACTGTGATCACATAGCTACCATAGCAAGTTCGATTATAGGGATTAGTTTGGAAGAAGCTAAACTGGTTCGTATTCTCTGGAATGCAGAACATTGATATTCCCGTCCTGAAGGACAGGGCTTTACGGCGTATGCTGGTAAAGCTTTGAGGTGTTGTACTTCTAACGGATAAATAGCTTCAAAAGTACTCCTAATACAATCGGTACCATGAGACCTACAAACCATTTAGTTTGAGTGTTAATTGCGTCTTTAAGCTCTGTTTTAACGTTAGCAATATCTTGCTTAAGTTCTAGCTTAGTATTGGAAATATCTAGTTTAAGTTCTGTTCTAACATCAGAA
>NZ_JACETX010000069.1 GCF_014048425.1 Candidatus Liberibacter sp.
GCACCAATCATTCCAACAAGGGTTAGAATCTTGAAAGCCATATAAAGAAATTCAAATCGCCGTGATTGCTTCATGAACCCCCCCCCTCTTTAATGAGTACCAAGCTTCAGGAGGATGATAATTAAAGGAAAAACAAAGGTGAAAGAGACAGCGATTAAGAACGCTAGCTTTCTAAATGCCCATGACAGCCATGTGTACCAAGTCAAGAAAAACTCATTCCCGCTAGAGTCTACAAGCTTTTTTCCTTGCAATCTTGCATTAACTAAAAAATCTTCATAATCAGCAGGCGTATGGTTGGGGTATAAATCTAAAAGATGAAAGTATCTGGGGATGTCTTCGACAGAAAGATGAAGCAGTTTTTCCAACTCCAAATAGCATTCTCGGTATTGATCAGCTTTTTGACCGTAGTTAAGGACTAGGACTGCCATACACAACCCCGCACCAATCACGAGGAAAAAGGGAATTAATATCATGTGTTCTGCTACATGAGCAGAAAATAGGCGTACACACAAAACAACCAAGCAATACCAAAACACCATAGCAAATCCAGTATAATGCAATACCCTTCTTTTGCTCTCTGCCAGCATTCTGACTTTAGAAGTCATCCATATAGCGTTCTTTAAGTTTCTTTCATTATCGCTCATTTTTTGGCTTTCTTTTTGGTTGCATCCCTTTTCTTTAAAAGTTCCGCCAATGCGTATATTTCCCGTTTTCCCTTTTCACTGATGTCGTCTATATCTGAGTCATCAGCCTTTTTAAGGATACCTTTTTCACTCAAGACACACACAGAGATATGCAAAATCATATTAATGAGAGCATTGGCTTCCTTTTCAGTGGGTTTAATACTGACAGATTTTCCAAGACTTCCTGAGTTCCACTTGAACATGTAGTTGTCTGCCTTTTCCCAATATCTGCCAAAAGTGAGGTGATGCCCTGCCTTTGTTAAAATATCGAGGGCATTATTTTTTGTCATTATTCATTCTCCTTAGGGAAATGTTTGAGGGCATATTCACGAGATACTGCTAAAGCTTTCTTGAACATCTCCACTTCTTCTGCGGGCATGATGTATAAACGGTCGTCCAATGAATTGAACTCTTCCCCGCCTATATTGACGGATATACTGTCTTCTTCTGAGTCTGCTTGGTTAAAAGGAGTGGGGAAGTCGTCATTAAGAAACAAACACGTTTTCAAACAACCCCAGTAGTTCGTGATAGCCATTTTCTCTGCCGTCATGAGTTTTAGATATTCTGAAAGGGTCTTCACTTCTTCATGGTATTTTTGGGTTTCGGAGTTAAACCAAGGAAGCCAACGGGGGTAATCATCCGTATACTCATTGAAGTAGAGCAATTCGACAGACCCGTCGTATACGTTTACACTAATGCAGAGAGTGAAATAGATGTTTTTGTGAACAAGATCAAACATCCACTGTGCATTAACTCTCTTCATAACGTTCATTATTTGTTCTCCTCATTTGAAGCTACGAGGATTTCAAAAGCTATGAAGGCAAGTATGAAGCACGTTACAAATCCAGAGATGAAATTAAGCATGGTCGTTAGCCCCCTTTAAAGTGTCTAATACCCTTGCTTCCCATTTGATTTGCTGAACGATCGATCCGTTGGAATGTTTCTTCCCCGTGTCGAACAATCTTCCTCCGTTGTCCTTTCCTTTTGGAGTTAAGATGTATCGTCTTTTGCCTGATGGTTCGTGCTCAGCGAGAAGAAAACTCATACGGGCAAGTCTCTTGTTGACTTCTCTACCGCTTAATTTGACGGGGAGATTTTCACCTAAAGCTGTTGCAGTGTAATACTGAGCGTTGTTAGGAGTAGGGATATCAAGGGTTTTAGCAGGATCTACCCCTAAAACACTCTCCATGACTCTAGAAGTTGATATTAATATTTGGTTGTCATCTATTTGTGCATTCCTCATCAATTGAGCATGACTATCCGTGAGGAGGCGAAGCTCTTTTAACAACATGCCTGTCATGTATACTTGGGGTTTTGGATTTTTCGGCACTGCGTAACTGCCTGTTTTACGAAGGGTGGGCAATACCTCTTCAAACACCCAACGCTCAAACTTCTGAGCAGATGGCAATTTGCTTTTCATGATCAACCTATACACATCAGGTTCTGCTATGATGCGGGCTTTTTGAGTTCTCCCTAGGCTATCAGAGATGGGGCGGTATTTTACCGCCCCATTGCAATGATCATTAATCGCATCATTAGGACGTTCATACCCCAAAGCTACAGCTATATCTTTTGCAACAAACAGTATAGATCCGTCTTTATCTACGACGGTGCGGATCTTAGTAGATTCAAATTCAAAGGGTATTATGTTAAGCATGGTCGTTTTCCCTTTCCTTGATTTCTTTTTGAAGATAGGGCACAATTCTTGGATGCCATTTGAGTTGTTGAACTGATCCGCCAGTATGGACTTTTGAAACATCCATCATTCTAGCACCTAACTGATCGCCATGAGGTGTTGGCATATACCCTTTTTGTTTGTCGGCTTTTCTGACCTGCAATCCGAGATCTGTTAAAAGTCTATTGACGTCTACAGGATTTAAAGGAGGATCTAATTTTAATCCAATCTTCGTAGGAGTTAGGTATTCATCATTGTCGGGGGAGGGTAGGTGTTCAATACCCATAGCTCCTAACTGATTAACTCCAGTTATGCCTGCGACGCCTTGATTAACCTTCAGCAAAAGCTGGTTCTCTTTTAGTCCTGCCTGCTTGGCTAGTTCTTCAAGATGTTTGTGTAGTTTCATGATGGTTGTAGCAGAGGGGGTCTTTTGAACTGTAATCTGTTGTCTTTTTTCAGCTTCCAATTCTGCCCATCTGTCTATGATCTTAGCTCTCAAATTAACATCATACCCAGAAACTAAAATAAGAGTTTCTCTTTTAGGGAGGTGATAGCATTTACGGGACTTCCCTTGAACATCCTTGTATTTTGATTCAAAATCAGCCGCCTCAGATTTGAGGTGGCTAACTTCTAAGTTTTCCAACATTTCCTCTATATCTCTCATGACATTATCATGTCTTTTCCCCGTAAGATTTGCTATTTCTCTGCTACTCATTGTTTTGATATTTTGAGTATGTTTTTCTAAAGAATTCATGATTGTTCATCCTTTCTTTGACATCACGTAAATCAGGTCTTCAATTGGTTTTTTCTTTAATTCCGCTATTAAATGGTCAAGGTACGTTTCCTCTTTCGCTGTGAATCCGTTTGTTGTGCAGTTTGTAGTATTTTAGGCGTTGAGCTTCTTTAATTTTCTCTGTGTTGGCGAGGTAGTAATTTCGTTCTCTTTCTCTGACTTTCTCTGGATTATTCCGACGGCGTTCACGTCTTCTTTCGTTAATTTTATCTTTGTTATTAAGGAGATAGTTTCGTTTGCTTTCTCTGACTTTCTCTGGATTGTTAAGGTGGTATTTTCGGTTGTATTCTCTGACTTTCTCTGGATTATTAAGGCGGAATTTTCGTTGGCTTGCTCTGACTTTCTCTGGATTATTAAGGCGATAGTTTCGTTCTCTTGCTCTCTCTTTCTCTGGATTGTTAAGG
>NZ_JACETX010000070.1 GCF_014048425.1 Candidatus Liberibacter sp.
GCTATGCGTACTTTCCCTCCAACTACTGCACCGTCGTGTACGTACCCTTCAACTAGTGCATCGTCTTTAACCTTGGTGGTTTTTCCATATACTATTCCAGTCTTTCCAACCCAGCAGTTGCCTTTCTGGCTGAGGTTCGCTTCACTTTCAATACAACCTCCTTCATCACCTTTTTTTACATTGTGTTCAGGGATGTCTCTTAGGGCTATAACTATCTTCACATCGACGTATTCTCCGACCTTAAAGTAATGTTGTGTCGTATACCCGCATTCATATTTTTTAGTCACTGTTTATGCTCCTTCTATAAGCCATTGTTAATCCTTGAATATTTATGCACCGCAGATAAAGGCGTATTCAATGTAAGAACGTCCCCCGATATAGACATCTCCATGTATTTCGCTATCTTCGCCAATGTAGGCACGACCTCTAATGACACCATCATATATTCTTCCATCAACTAGGGCATCGTCGAAGACCCTTGAATTCCCAACCACCCATCCAGTCTTTCCAACCCAGCATTCGTCATATTGACTGAGGTTATCTTCGCTTTCGATATACCCGCCTAAATCACCTTTTTTCACTTTGTGTCTTGGTATATCTCTTAAAGCTCTTGGTCTCTTTAGACAGACCTTCTTTCCGTTCTTTTTAGTTAAAACCAAGGTGCAGTCGTGGGTTAATTCGTATTTGTCATCCATCGTCGTATTCTCTTTAAGTGTCGCAGTTAAGCGACTTTTTCTTCTAGTTTGTTCCTTAGTGGATAGATCACGGCAGATTCAATGCGAGTATTTCCCCCGACAACTATAGAGCCAGCTAAGGAGCCACCTCTATCGACGTGAGCTCCACTGCATATAACTGCACCACAGCCCACTTCCCCTTCAACATGAGCAAACCTCCAATATTAACATCACCCGCTATTTCGCTTGCGCAAGTCATTGTTTTCACTACCCTATAGGATAGATAGTGCAATTTTTAAGGAGAGCGTTTCCACAAATACCGACCTTACCCCTCACTTGGCTAAATGCGTCAATATGGGTTTCACCGCCGATGATTGCATCCTCGCTCACGATTCCTTCAACTAGGGCATTGTCTATGATAATCGAACAGTCTAATACCATTCCATTTCGTCCAACCCAGCACTCGCCTTCCTGACTGAGGTTGTCTTCGCTTTCAACGTAGCCTCCTAAATCACCTTTTTTAACGTCGTGTAAGGGTATGTCTCTTAGGGCTCTAATGGTCTTCACCATGACCTTGTATCCGTTTATTAATATTTGTGGGGTGACATCCTCTAAAGTATCGTATTTGTCTTCGCACATTCTCTTAATCTTCTTTAAGTATTTGTTTCCGCCATCGGTTTTGTTTAAGTTTTTTAAATGACTTCGTTATCAATTAGTGGTAATATTACGCATGAGTCATGCTTAGTCAAGTAAAAAAGCATGACTAATGCGTATTATTTTAATATGACTGCAATTACAAGGCTTTAACTACGATAGAAGACTGATGTTGTTTTGATTTATGTGTTCATGCATAAGCTCGGGCATGATTAAGAAGACAGAAAAGAGCCCTTATTTAGGAGGGGAAGTAGGAATGCGTATTCGTGAAATACGACAGACAAAAGGAAAAACTATCGAAGAGTTGGCTAATGAAGCGTATGTGACCAAGGGCACTTTAAGCCGTTTTGAAAAGGGATGGAGTCCAACAAGTCTAAATTACGCTTTGTTTCTGCGTAATGAATACGGAATTAGCTTTGATTGGATATATGAAGGGGAGACGATCCTTAAGGCTCATAAGTCTCGAGGTTCAAAGCAAGACATCTTAGATCCTATGGCTATTGGGGCGAGGTTGAAGGGGTTGAGAGAGTCATTAGGGCTTAACCGAGTTGAATTCAGTAAACTAACAGGAATGTCTAATTCTGTTATATGTCAATATGAAAAAGGCGAAAGGACACCAAGAGTTGAAACTGCTATGAAAATAAAACAAGCAACGCAAAAGCCATTGGATTGGATCTACTTTGGCGATGAGATTATTGTGCCTAAAAGCGTTAGACGGGCTGAAAAACTGAAGAAAACAGGGTGATGGGGCTTGGAAATGGTCTAATTGGACAGGCTTGGACAGGCTTTGGACAGGCTTGGACAGGCTTTAAAACAAGCCTGTCCAGTTAAAATGAAAGCAATATCAAATACTTAGTTGTTCAATGGACAGGCTGACAGGCTTTTTCCTCTGAAACCTCTTATATATACGTAAATGTGCATATGTATAAAATTGTAATTTAATACAAAAAAAAATCTCTCGCGTGCGGACTTTTGGGCTAAAAAGCCTGTCAGCCTGTCCATCGGGTTATAACTTATTGAAAACACAGGATTTTAGGAGGACAGGCTTGTTTTAAAGCCTGTCCAAGCCTGTCCAAAGCCTGTCCAAGCCTGTCCACATGTGTCCACATCAACTGCACCAAAATGGCTTTAAGAGGCGCGGAGTTTTTAACGAATATCAAACTATCAAAACTTTTAGAAATAACTATCAAAACTTTTAGAAATGTGGTAATATCAGCTACTTAACACTACAATAACACAGGATCGCACGCGCAATGGCAAAAAGAGGAAGAAAATCCACTTACAATCAAAAACTCGTGGATTCCATCTTAAAGCAATTCAGATCTGGGGATGATTTAATCCAATGCTGCAAAGATCATAAATTGTCAGTTGATACATTTTACGACTGGGCAGATAAGAACTACGGCAATTGCGGTGATGATTACGAGAAAGCTAAAAAAGCCCATCTCGATAGCTTGGCTCATGAAACGAAGAAGTACATTCTTTCACCATTGACTGACGAAGAGAAGGAACATCCGTACGCATTCAAGAAACGTCAATTGCTGATTAAACATAACCAATTTGAATTAGAACGACGCCACAAGCAATATTACGGCAATCAAGTGACAATCGAAACTAAAAACCACATCGATATCAAAGCTATGATCGTTAAATTAAATTCAGACGCTGAATCTGCGATCAAAAAAGTTGATGAAATAAAAGCCAAGCGGATTGAGGCTAACAAATAGCCCTCATTCAATCAGAAACAGCCCTACAATGCTCTTTAGCCCCAAGAGCTTTGTGATGCATCATCTCCCATAGATTATTAAATCTACATGCCTTTCTGTCAATTTAAAGCTTTTCCCGCTTTGGGGCTCTTTCAGGGCAAAAGGGACGCCAATAGACACTATCTAAAATATTGCCTATACCTTATATAAAATATCGCCTAAAACCCATTTATAATATCGCCTTTGAGCTATATAAAAAGTTAATTTAAAGTTAGCCTAAAAGAGCCCCCTAGGCTCCCCCAACTCCTTTTCTCGGGGGCTGTAAACGCTTCACAGCCACAATTTTTTATAATTTTTTATAATTTTTATAATTTTATAATTTCCCAATTTTCATCATTTTTTATAGTAATTTTTGTCCTTTGTATATCCCAAATTTTTATCATTTTTTATAGTAATTTTTCATAAAAAAGCTAGCAATATTAAGTATTTAGTGCTATATTACTTTGTCGTTCCTCTCT
>NZ_JACETX010000007.1 GCF_014048425.1 Candidatus Liberibacter sp.
ATAGATGGAAATCGCTTTTTATGCGATGGCATTAATAAATATAGTATATGGTTTTGTTTCCAAGTTAGTGGAGTCGATTTGTTTTGATTAAAGCAATATTGCCTCATGGAGATCTTGCATTCCTTGTTTGGTGATGAATTGCAAGATCGTTATCATCTTGTAAAAATATGCCTGGTGGCTTTGTTGAATATTGTGACACAGGGAAATAATATACCCTTGTGTTAGCTTTTGTGAGAGTTTTTGAATTTGAGTTTTCTTTCTGATGAGCAGATGTGTGATTTGAAGAGTCGTCTTTCTGAAATAGAATCGCGTATGTCCGATTCTCCTTCGATAGAAGATTATATCAAGTTGACTTCAGAGTATGCTGAGGTTAGTCCGGTTGTTTCTAAGATTAACATTTACGACCAAGCAAAGAAGGAAGAGGTTGATCTTTGTGCTCTTCTGGCTGATCAAGATATTGATTTAGAGATTCAATCTATTGCTCAGGATGAGCTTCGTGAATTAGAGACGAGAATAAAAGCGCTTGAGTATGAAATAAGCTGTCTTCTTTTGCCTAAGGAGGTGGATGATGATAAAAGTTGTATTCTTGAAATTCGTGCTGGGACGGGAGGTTCAGAAGCTGCGTTATTTGTCGGGGATCTTTTTCGTATGTACGAGCGTTATGCTGCGTTACAGAAATGGAAAGTTGAGATTTTATCATCAAGTGAAAATGATGCTGGTGGATATAAGGAAATAATTTCTACGATATTTGGTCGTGGGGTTTTTGCTCGTATGAAATTTGAGTCGGGAGTACATCGGGTGCAGCGTATTCCCTCGACTGAAGCAAGTGGCAGAATTCATACTTCAGCTGCAACTGTTGCAGTTTTGCCAGAGGCAGAAGAAGTAGATATTGTCATTGCTCCAGAAGATATTCGTATCGATACTATGCGATCTTCGGGTGCGGGAGGTCAACACGTTAATACTACAGACTCAGCAGTGAGAATTACGCATATTCCTACTGGGATCATTGTTACGTCTTCTGAAAAATCACAGCACCAGAATAGGTTGCGGGCAATGAAGGTATTGAGGGCTCGGCTTTATGATGCCGAAAGAGGGCGATTGGCAAGCGAAAGATCTGCAGATCGTAAAGCACAAATTGGTTCAGGGGATCGTTCGCAACGTATTCGCACATATAATTTTCCACAGGGTCGCGTTACCGATCATAGAATTAATTTGACGCTTTATAAGCTGGAACGGATATTAGAGGGGAGTATTGACGAGATTGTCAATGCTTTGCTTTCTGATTATCAGGCAAAAAGAATAGGGTCCATTGGTGAGTGATTCGTTACTGACGAAAGAGATTCCTCGTACTGTTGGTGGCTGTCTTTCGTTTATAAAGTTTTGTTTTCAGGATTCTGGATTGGAGGGATTAGGAGATCCTCGTGTTTTGTTATGTGGTGTTACGGGATTGAATCCATGTCAACTAGTTGCTTTTCCCGATATGGTTCTTGAGGATATGGAGCTGTTGTCTATTAAAAAAGCAATGTTTCGACACTTGAATCATGAATCAATACATCGTATCCTCGGATGGTGTGGTTTTTATAATTTAAAATTAGAGATTTCACCGTATACATTTGAGCCTCGGCCTGAGACGGAGCTGTTGGTTTCTGCAGTCTTATCTCATGTTGTGAATTTTTCGGATCGGAAGTCAGGTATGCGTATCCTTGATCTTGGAACGGGAACTGGAGCGGTTTGCCTTGCCTTATTGAAGGAATGTTCTGATTTTAAAGGTATAGGTGTTGATGTTTCTTGCAAAGCGCTTGAAGTTGCAAGAAAAAATGCTTCTATTAATGGGCTTGGTAGAAGATTTCTTACAATTCAAAGTAATTGGTTTTCGTTTGTTAAAGGTTTTTTTGATGTTATTGTTTCAAATCCGCCTTATATAGCTTCTGCTGTGGTAGATGGTTTGGATTCGAGAGTAAAGGATTTTGATCCGCGTATTTCTCTTGATGGTGGAGCGGATGGTTTATCTCACTATCGCATCCTAGCGGATGGTGTGCGTCGGCATTTGAGTAAAAATGGCATATGTTGTATTGAAATCGGTTATGATCAAAAGAAAGATGTTGTGCGTATTTTTGAGAAGAAAAAGTTGTTTTTATTAAAGTATGTGAAAGATTATGGAGACAATGACAGAGTATTGTTGTTTTGTCGCTGAATCTGCACGGGTACGGGTGTGAGTTGTTCCCTTTCATCCTCTCAGGTCTTTTGAGAGATTGAGAAGTGATCGGATTTTTTGATTTTATGGGTGGATGAGTGGATGAGTTGATAGATTGAATCTTTTACTAAAAAGTAACAAATAGAGTATTTTTCATAAATTTGGTGGGAAGTAAATGAGATCAGGACAACAATACAAGCGTGGTCGCGGACGCGATTCTAGCAGTAATAACGGAAATTTTAATCGTAAAAATCTTAATCCATTGATGCGTAATTACGATAGCTCTGGAATTGATGTTAAGGTTCGTGGTACCGCGCAGCATATAGCGGAAAGATATACATCTCTTGCTCGTGATGCGATTAGTGCGGGTGATTATGTCATGGCTGAGAATCATTTTCAGCATGCAGAGCATTACAATCGCATTATTGCTACGGCTCATGGGCAAATACAGGAAAAAGTGCAGCGCGATGCGCAAGATATTCCTCCTGTAAAGGAAGAAAATGGGCGTATGGAAGATTTTTCTGGTGGCTTGAGTTCTCAGCCTGTCATTCCAGATGGTCAGAAAATGGTTTTTGGTGAAAATGGTTCTCAACCTCCAGCTGAAGGAATATCGTTTGAGAGGGCTTCTCCGGAAATAATGGAGACAGCTGTTAAGCGAGTGCGTCGTCCTCTTCGTTCCCGGGGACCGAGATCTCCTCGTTCTTTTAATCATAATAGATCTGTGGAAGAAAAAAGCGAATCTTCTTCTGATAAGAATCCTCCTGCTGTGTCGATAGAAACCGAGTGAATTTTTTATTGTATAATACTTTAGAGAATTTTTTGAAGTAATTGATCTTGATTGTAGCGATTTGCCGCACTACTTGATGTGATGGATGGGCAATAAGATGCAAAGGAGGATTTTTCTCTATGGATAGTTCGAAATATTCAGAATTGATGCGTGGCATTTTGCAGTCTTCCCAGACGTATGCCTTAGCTCAGGGACATCAGAGCTTTATGCCTGAGCATGTTTTGCATGTCTTTCTTCAAGATGGACAAGAGGTTGCTTGTTCATTGATAAGAAGTTCAGGAGGAGATCTTCAGAAGCTGAAGAAGATTAATCAAGAACAGCTTTCTAAAACACCAAAAGTAACGGGAGGAGGAGCTCAGATTTATCTTTCTCAGCCTTTGGCAGGAATTTTTTCTAAAGCAGAGGAGGTTATAAAAAAATCCGGAGATTCTTTTGTAACGATTGAAAAGTTTCTTTTAGCAATGATGTTGGTGGAGGGATCTGTAGCACAATCTCTCAAGCAGTGTGGAGTTAGTGTTGATCGTCTTCAGTCCGCTATTAAGGCGTTGCGTAAAGGGCGCGTGGCTGATTCCGTTAATGCTGAACAAGGATTTGATGCTTTAAAGAAATATTGTCGTGATCTTACACAGGAAGCACGTGAAGGTAAGCTTGATCCCGTAATTGGACGTGATGATGAGATGCGTCGTATAATTCAAGTCCTATCGCGTCGTACCAAAAATAATCCAGTCCTTATTGGAGATCCTGGTGTTGGTAAAACAGCTATAGTTGAAGGTTTGGCTACACGTATTATCAATGGTGATGTTCCTGAATCTCTTAAGGGTAGGAGATTAATGGCGCTTGATATGGGAGCGTTGATTGCAGGAGCAAAATTTAGGGGAGAATTTGAAGAAAGATTAAAATCTTTGCTCTCTGAAGTACGGTCTGAAAATGGTGAAGTTGTTCTTTTTATCGATGAAATGCATACGTTAATAGGAGCAGGGAAAACAGATGGAGCGATGGATGCTTCTAATTTATTGAAGCCTTCTTTGGCGCGAGGAGAGCTTCATTGTATTGGTGCGACGACATTAGATGAATATCGTAAGCATGTGGAAAAAGATCCAGCTCTTGCTCGAAGATTTCAACCTGTAACAACTGGTGAACCTACAGTTGAGGATACCGTTTCTATTTTACGAGGACTGAAAGAGAGATATGAACAGCACCACAAGGTGAGAATCTCTGATTCGGCATTGGTAAGTGCCGCGGTGTTGTCCAACCGTTATATTACAGATCGATTTTTGCCTGATAAGGCTATTGATTTAATGGATGAAGCTTCTGCTCGTGTGCGTATGCAGATAGATACGAAGCCTGAAGAACTTGATGAGCTTGATCGTCGGATCGTTCATCTTAAAATAGAGAAAGAAGCTTTAAAAAAGGAGAAAGACCAAGATTCTAAGGAGCGCCTTTTATCCTTAGAAAAGGAACTTGTGTCTTTGGAAGAGAAAGAAAAAGTTCTGTCCTTGCGTTGGCAAGAGGGTAAAAGAAAACTCGGTTATGCGGCTGATCTTAAAAAGCGTTTGGAATCTATGCGCAATGAACTTGCTATTGCACAGCGTCAAGGAGAATTCCAGCGTGCTGGAGAGCTTGCTTATGGGTTAATTCCCAAAACAGAGAAAGAATTGGAAGACGCAGAAAAAGACGATGATACTTCAAAAGATGTGATTCAAGAGGTTGTCAATTCGGATAATATTGCCAGTGTTGTATCGCGTTGGACGGGCATTCCTATTCATAAGATGTTGGAAAGTGATCGAGAAAAGTTTTTGCGGGTAGAAGAAGAAATTTCTAAAACCGTGATTGGTCAGAGTGCGGCTATTGCGTCTGTTTCCAATGCGTTGCGTCGTTCTCGAGCTGGTTTGAGCGATCCAAAGCGTCCAATGGGATCCTTTGTTTTTTTAGGTTCAACCGGAGTTGGTAAAACAGAGTTGGCAAAAGCTTTGGCGCAGTTTTTGTTTGATGAAGAATCAGCGATGGTTCGGATAGATATGTCTGAATACATGGAAAAGCATTCGGTATCTCGTCTTATAGGCGCGCCTCCTGGTTATGTTGGCTATGAAGAAGGAGGTGCGTTAACTGAAGCGGTGCGTAGGCGTCCTTATCAGGTGATACTATTTGATGAAATTGAAAAGGCACATCCAGATATACATAACGTTTTATTGCAGGTTTTGGATGATGGAAGACTTACAGATAGTCAGGGTCATACTGTAGATTTTCGCAATACGCTGATTATTATGACGTCTAATTTGGGGGCAGAGTATCTAGCAGAAGATCAAAATGATGAAGAGAGCGATAGTCTTTATAAAAAGATAATGGGAGTAGTTCGATCTACGTTTAAACCCGAATTTTTAAATCGTCTTGATGAGGTCATATTGTTTCAGAGATTACGTGAATCAGATATGGAAAAGATCGTTCGTATCCAGCTGAAAAGGATATTATCTCTTATTCTAGAAAGGCATATATCGATTGATTTTGATAGTAAGGTAATTGATTGGTTATCACGCAAGGGATATGATCCTGTTTATGGTGCTCGACCTTTGAAACGCGTTATACAGAGATATGTTCAGAATCCGTTGGCGGAGAAAATCCTTTCCACAGAAATCTCCGATGGATCTTCTGTTGAGGTATCTATTGGAGAAGATTATCTTGATTTTCGGGTTGTTGAAAAGAATCTTGCCGATTCTGATTAGGAAGAGATGAGATAAAATTCTTCGTGAAGATAGGTTTTATTCGGGAAGTTCATCTGTGAGGAGTTCGTGTGAGCTTTCCTTTTTCAAGGGTTATATTCTGTCATTTTTTATTAGCAGGATAGATTTTTTTTGCAATGATTAAAGGGTTTGTAGTCAGATTTTATTAAAATATTTATTTTAAAACGCTTATAATGCATCTGGGTTAGATAGGGTCAGGATCAAGAATCTCCAAGAGGGATCAGATCAGGTTCATGTTGCAAGATCAGGGATCACAGGGGATCAAGGATCACGAGAATCGTCCTTAGATCGGGGGATTTGCAGGATCATGGATCATGAGAATTATCCTCAGGTCAGGGGGGTTGCAGGATCAGGGATTATCCTCATCTCAACAGCCAGTTCAGGGAGATTTTCGTTGACATTAGGTTTCTATCTTGTCGTTTGATTGGGGTGATATGAGAGCCTATATGTTTTAAATAGTATAAGGATTTAAATGGTTTAACGGTTGACTGATTGACACTGTTCCCCTGATCTTTGCTTGGTTTATTTACTCAAAAAATCATTTTAGGGTTTTGGGGGATTCTGATAAAGCCGTGCAGAAGAGGCAGAGACATTGTTAAAATATGTAGAGTAGATATGTATAAAAAACCATGGAAACAATGTCTTATTTTGGATTTTAAGAGACTCAGTCATTTATTCTTTAAAGTGTGTTTCTTTTGATATAAAGATATCATTTTTTATTGAAGGATGAAAATTTTTGCCGGAATTCGTCTTAAAAAGGGATTCTTTCGTTAAATAAGACAGTCCATATGTCTCTTTTCTTTCTTTTTTCTGGATGTTATACTGCCCTCTTATACTCTTAAATTTAATTCTTGCGAAATGGAATTTCCATGAAAAAGATCAAAGTTATTAATCCTATTGTAAGCTTGGATGGAGATGAAATGACCAGAATTATCTGGAAATCTATCCAAGAAAAACTCATATATCCGTATATTGATCTTAAAATTGAATATTTTGATCTCTCCATCCAAAATCGAGATCAAACAAATGATCAGGTAACAATTGATGCCGCTTATGCCATTAAAAAACATGGAGTCGGTGTTAAATGTGCGACAATTACTGCTAATGATGCGCGTGTGAAAGAATTTGGTCTCAAAAATATGTGGAGATCACCTAACGGAACTATTCGCAATATTCTTGGTGGAATTATCTTTCGTGAGCCGATTATTTGTAGGAATGTACCTCGACTTGTTCATGGATGGACAAAACCGATAGTCATCGGACGTCACGCTTTTGGGGATCAGTATCGAGCAACGGATTTTCGTTTTCCTGGAAAAGGAAAATTGATTCTGAAATTTATAGGTGAAGATGGTCATGTGATAGAAGAGGAGGTTTTTGATTCTCCTAGTAGTGGTGTTGCTATGGCAATGTATAACCTCGATGATTCTATTCGAGAGTTTGCACGCGCATCAATGCAATATGCATTGGCACGCCAATTTCCTCTCTATCTTTCAACAAAGGATACCATTCTTAAAACTTATGATGGACGTTTTAGGAAAATCTTTGATGAAATATATAAAACTGAATTTAAGGATAAATTCGATAAACTTGGTTTGACATACGAACATCGTCTTATTGATGATATGGTGGCTTCGTCGATTAAATGGTCTGGTGGTTATTTGTGGGCGTGTAAAAATTATGATGGAGACGTACAGTCAGATATTATAGCTCAAGGATTTGGCTCTCTTGGTCTGATGACGTCGGTTTTAATAACGGCTGATGGACAAACCCTTGAGTCTGAAGCGGCTCACGGAACGGTGACGAAGCACTATCGTCAACACCAACAAGGGAAAGAAACTTCCACCAATTCGATAGCTTCTATTTTTGCTTGGACGCGTGGATTGCTTCATCGTGCTAAACTTGATGGTAATGCTGAATTGAAAAATTTTGCCGAAATTCTGGAGCATGTATGTGTTAAGACTGTTGAAGGTGGCTTCATGACAAAAGATCTGGCATTACTGATTGGTCCCGAACAGGATTGGTTATCAACCATTGTTTTTCTTGAAAAAATTGATGAGAATCTCCGACATGCTATGACCTAATTTCCCTCTTTGTTATGAGTTATGACAGTATTTTTGGGTTTATTCATTTTTATATTTGAAATATTCTCAGAAAGATTCGTCTTGGCACATATAAAAGCTAAGGATTGCGAAAAAGAAAGATCCTCTGGTGGGCGATTTTTACGGCATCTCAACGAAATATAGATATTTTTTGGATTGGATCGGAGATTGAAAATTTCATAACAAAGTCAGTAGATTCTTTTACTAAATTATCAAATATTATTGCGTTTTCAGATGCTCTAAGTTTGTGTATAATATTATTATATAAGAAAACGATTGAAATATTGATGGCTTACACTCAAGCGAAACGATGTTTCATAAACTCCACCAATCAATATCTATGTGATCTTCAAAAGATCTGATAATTTATGCCAGTTATTTTTGAAAGACACACTTCTTTGTATTGTGTTTGTTCCTTTTGCATATCGCAGCCATTCTTCAATGAATCAAAAGAAAAAGAATATTTGGATAATGATAATTTAGGAAAAGATAGAGTTTTATATGAAATTCTTTATGTCGCTTGATTGGATTGGGTTCAGCGATGAAATTATTATGGTAAAAAGCGAATTATGAGTAAAATTAAAAGAATAAAAAATAAAAGTCATTTAGAAATAATTGATTGCAAAAAAATATATCTTGGTTCTCTTGTTGGGCAGAGGTCAGATATTTTTAACAGTATGTCCAATGTAAAAATTTTCTAGTATTCCTTTTCAATCTTATGTTCTGTTTATGGTTTTATCTTTTGGCTACTCTAAGATTAAAACTCGTTTTCTTTTCATGCATGGCATAATCAATCGATGATATTTATAGGAAGTTTTCTTATGAGCGAGGATCCTTGAGTAAAAATTATTTTTAAATTGAAAATACATTCATAAATGAGGAAATATGTTTTTAGGATTGACCTTGAGAGGGATTCCGCTTAAATCACTACGAGGATCAGTAGAGATATTTTCTATTGGTTTGTTGATTAAACGTATCCCATGGTCATTGTGTTTTCGGATTTTGCTGTGGCCTGTTAGATTTTATTGAGTAAAATCAGAGGAGGGTGCGTTTCCTAGGTATGCCTCTAAGTGAAATTAGGGGCTATGGAAGCGGTAATTTGAGAGGAATTTAGTATTATGAGTAAGCGTGAATCGTCCAAATATAAAATAGATCGTCGTATGGGTGAAAATATTTGGGGACGTCCAAAATCACCTGTTAATTTACGTTCTTATGGTCCTGGTTCGCATGGTCAGCGTCGTAAGTCGAAGCCATCTTATTTTGGTTTGCAGTTGCGTGCCAAACAAAAAATGAAAAAGTACTATGGTGATATTAGTGAAAAGCAATTTCATTCTATTTTTAAAGAGGCAGATCGTTGTAAGGGAGATACCTCTGAAAATTTGATAAGTTTTCTCGAATCTCGCTTGGATACAATAGTATATCGTTCCAAGTTTGTTCCTACTGTTTTTGCTGCACGTCAGTTTGTGAATCATCGCCATGTTAAGGTAAATGGATCTTCTGTTAATATTGGATCATATCGTTGTAAGGCTGGTGATGTCATTGAAGTGCGTGAAAAATCCAAGAATATGCTTTCTATTCAGGAATCCATGCAGCTTCCTGAACGTGATGTTCCTGATTATATTGGAGTTGATAAGGATAAGCTAATAGCTACTTTGATAAGAGTTCCTGCTTCCCAAAAAGAGGTTCCATATCCTGTCATTATGGAGCCCAACCTTATTGTTGAGTTTTATTCCCGTTAGATGTGGATTGAATAAAGAAATTCTTGATTCATAGAGGGAGAAGGGGATCGTATTTGGATTTAAAGTCGATTATTGATGGAATTTATAAGGATATAAAACATCGCATCGGCGAAGGTCGTGTAGCAGACTATATCCCCGAATTGGCAAAAGTAGATCCCATGCAATTTGGAATGACCATTGCTCTTGCGGATGGTAGTACTTTTTCAGTAGGTGATTCAGAAGTTGCATTCTCGATTCAGAGTATTTCCAAAGTTTTTCTCCTTACAATGGTTCTTCGAAAGATTGG
This sequence comes from Candidatus Liberibacter sp., assembly GCF_014048425.1. GTDB lineage: Bacteria > Pseudomonadota > Alphaproteobacteria > Rhizobiales > Rhizobiaceae > Liberibacter. Next base: position 9,844 of record NZ_JACETX010000007.1, read on the forward strand.
CGGAGATATTTGGAAACGCGTTGGTCTTGAACCTTCTGGATCCTCTTTTGATTCGATAGTTCAGCTTGAGCATGAATATGGGATTCCTCGAAATCCATTCGTTAATTCTGGTGCTATAGTTGTTACTGATGCGTTTTTAGAAGGATATTCTGTAGATCAAGCAATAAAAAAATTTTTAGATTTTATACATGAAATTTCTGGTGATACCTCTTTTTATATAGATCCGATCGTTGCTAGTTCGGAAATTTCTACTGGTTATCGTAATTTTGCACTGGCGAATTTTGTTCGCTCGTATGGAAATCTTATTCATGCGGTTTATGATGTTTTGAAAGTATACTGTCACCATTGTGCTTTAATGATGGATTGTCAGCAGCTTGCAAAGTCAGGTTTATACCTTGCATTTCAAGGTCGTAATCCGTTAACAGATCGGAGAATCGTATTTTCAAAACAGTCTCGACGTATTAACGCGTTGATGCTTACATGTGGTCATTACGATAATTCTGGTAATTTTGCATATCGCGTTGGTTTGCCTGGGAAAAGTGGTGTTGGGGGGGGTATTCTTGCTATTGCACCAGCAAAGGCGTCCATTGCAGTATGGTCCCCTGGCTTAAATAAGGTGGGTAATTCTTTGTTAGGGGCTGATGCTCTTGAACTTTTGGCTATTCGGACAGGTTGGTCAATATTTGATCCTTGATATCCTTGGTAAAAAGATTTTTAAGAAGAGATATTGCAAAAATTATATATTTTTTGATTATTATCTCCAGAAATATAAAGCTTTATAATATATTTATGGCTATATTTTGGAGAATTATTTTGTGAATCTGATATAGGATTAATACAGAAAATTTATGTGTCAGGGTATGTCCGGGATATACGGTAAATTCTGGCTCACAATATTTTGAGGAGAGGATATATGCCGTACTTTTTGCTTGTCTTAGGAGTGTGGGTATATCATTAATCTATTTCTTTGAAGCATAAACCCGCTGACATGATTGAGTTCATAGTTTAAACCGTAGTAGAAATCCTTTTCCTTCAGGGCGGGGGAAGGATGTTAATTTTCATGTTTTGAAAAAAGACGAAAGTTTCCGTGAATTCATATCAATCTTTTGATTTTCTTTTGCGGATAATCTTTTTTTGCGGATTTTTAATTGAAAAATAACCTGTATATTTTTCTGGAGATAAGCATTTGAGTATCAGCGAAACGTCGTTTAAAACTCAAATCGTTTTCCGAAGAAGCTGTGAAAAATAGAAGTTATTTATGGTTGTTTTCTATAAACAAGCATCGGAGAACTATTCTTGTTTATTATTGGCATGTGCGTTTTTTGATTTTTTTATTCCCCTGGATATTTTTTGATTGTCTTTATTGAGGGATAAAATAATATGTAACGTATTGATAAAAATTGACTTTATAGTTATACGATTCGTTTTTATGAAATTATCTAGGTGTTATGAATGCTTTTTATCAATTCTTCATTTTTAAAAGTAGTAAAGTGATGGGATAACCCTACTTTGTGATAGAAAGGCTCATTCATCGGAAGATGAATTTTTAAAAATCCATGCATATCTTATTTTTATTGTTATGAAATATTATTTTTTGAATCCTTTTGATTCTTTTGCAGAGCAGTTTGATATTCAAGGGAGAGCGTGTGCGTTTATTGGAAAAAATCCATGTATTATTATCTTTTGTGTTGCTAAGATATACACAAGATTGGTTTTATAGAGTGATTATATGGAAATGACTCCATCATAGAATTTTTATAAAGAGAAATCTTATTGAGGATTCACTAAGTGAAATGATATCTTTTTTTATTGCATACTTGTGTATTTTTAGAATCCGAAGAGATATATTTCTTATCTTTGTTCGTGAGGAGAAAAAATTGCCATTACTAATAAAAAAAAACAAAAGTGATAGTGAAACACGGTTTTTAGATGGTCATTTTCTTATCGCAATGCCTCAAGTGACGGGTCAATATTTTGTTCGTTCCGTTATCTATGTCTGTTCTCATTCTTCTACTGGAGCAATGGGTTTTATTATCAATCGTCCACAAGAAAATTTTTCTTTTGTTGAGGTAATTCTCAATTTAAATATACCTGAATATGGTAATATGAGTTCCATCCTGAAAAATTCTGAGGATCTTCCTATCCTTTCTGGTGGCCCTCTTGAGATGAGTTGTGGATTTGTTTTGCATTCCAGCGATTATGTGAGCGATTCTTCCATTTCTATTAGTGAGAATATTTCTTTGACTATAACTGTTGATATTATGAAAGCAATTTCACAAGGAAAAGGTCCTAAAAGATCGGCTATAATGTTTGGATATACAGCTTGGATGGCAGGACAATTAGAATCAGAAATACATCAAAATGGTTGGCTTACCTGTCCGGCTGTTGAAGATCTTATCTTTGATATGAAGTTTGATGAAAAATACGAAAGATCGATGGCAATACTCGGCGTAAACACGTCTATGCTTTCGTCTCAAGTAGGGCATGCATGAAAATTTCGAAAGGAAAATATGCATTGATAGTTTTGAAGCGTATTCATAAATGGATATATTAAATTGCTATCTACTCTTTTTAGGCAATAAAGAGATTGATGCCTCGAAATTATTCCTTTGGACTTATGATGAGGGTTTAATAATTTATACGTCTTCTTATAACTCTTTTTGGGATCATTGTTCGCTCATCTCGCATAAATATGGATGGTTAATGCAGGAATAATTGACACCGATTCTTGGTTCGTACTGATTCCGTTTTCTGAAAAAATCATAGGTTGTATTTTAAATTTTTGATATACTGATAATATAGTGAGGGAAAAGAGTAGATCCATATAATCCATCAGTTAAACCCATAGAAAGGCAAGACCCAATCCATAAAAAAATCAATGGTTTATGTTTTTTGTTGGTGTCGGGGAAAGATCCCAATTATTTCGCGGAGAGCTTTGCGGTTTTTGGGTAGTGTTCCAATTGGATTATGCGATGGTGTATAGGGGATCGTAGCTGTCTTTCTTATCTCGTTTTTTCCAAATAATGGAAAGTGCATTAAAGATAATTCGTGCGTATGCCTGATATTTTTCCTAAAGAGTTTATTAGTCAAACTCTTCTCAAAACAAAGTCAAGTCTTTTCAAGAAGAGGGAATACTTGAAATTTCAATCTTTGTATAAGAGAAGCTTGGTAATTGATTAGACGAATTTTGAAGACTCGATTTCAAAGCAGACAATCATTTTTTATATAGGTTTCTGTCTCGTCCTGCAGCCTCTGTTATCCTGTATTTTCTCATGGAAATGATCCTATATCAATTTCCGAGTTTCTATATATCAAAAAACAGGTGAGATATAACAAAATCTGATTAAAGCATGCACAGTTCAATGCCGATAATTCAATCACCCAAATACAAGGATGGTTGACGATAGTCAAAAAAGATCACATCTTTGTATATATCGCATTCAATATGCTTTTCTTAGGGAGGGGAAATGGTTTTCCTTCCATTTCATCTTTGTCTTCAAAAACAATAGGTTGTGTTATACCATAAATAAGATAAAGGATCTTATTATACTTTGCATTTGATAGCGACAATAGCTTTGTAGTATGGCTGAAAAGTTTATGCTCTATGTCGCTATCTCTTTTTTCCGTAAAAACACAAAAATTTCCTATGAAACACAAACTTTGAAATGGCGATCATGGAAAATTCCACAGCCTTGTATCAAAGCGAGAAACCTAGGTTCAATAAATATAGGGGAAATAGACCAGACATAACAAAGTCTCAAAAGATAGATTTATCATTCCATAGCAACGGATATATCCGGAGCATCTTCTGCTTTCATACCAACAACATGATATCCAGCATCCACATAATGACATTCACCAGTAACAGCACTGGAAAGATCAGAAAGCATGTAAAGAGCTGCTTTTCCAACTTCATCAGAAGAAACATTCCGTCGAAGTGGGGAATTATACTCATTCCATTTAAGAATATATCGAAAATCACCAACGGCGGAAGATGCAAGTGTTTTGATTGGTCCGGCAGAAATCGCATTGACCCTAACTCCCAATTTTCTTCCTACATCCATTGCAAGATAGCGGACAGATGATTGAAGAGCAGCTTTTGCAAGTCCCATCATATTATAATGTGGCATGACTTTGTCGGCACCATAATAGGTTAAAGTGAGCATACTTCCGTTTTTATTCATTATGGATTCTGCTCGAGCCGCCAACGCAGTGAAAGAATATACTGAGATATCCATCGTCTGCATAAAATTTTCTCGGCTTGTATCAATATAACGACCCGTCAGCTCTTTTTTGTCGGAAAAAGCGATGGCATGAACGAGGAAGTCTATTTTGCCCCAACGTTTTTCCAGATTCCGAAATACATTATCGATTGTTTCGGGCTTAGTTACATCACAGTCACCAGCCATGAAAAAATCCATGTCATCAACAAGATTTACAACACGTTTCTTGATGGCATCTCCTTGCCATGTTAAGGCAACTTCAGCACCTGCTTGATGGCACATCTTGGCGATTGACCATGCAATTGAACGATTATTCGCTACACCGAAAATAACGCCTCGTTTATTTTTCATGAGGCCATCTGCTGTAAGCATATAAAACTCCTCTATTTGGTTTACAACGCACTATGCTATTGCATAAATCTTTGACAGGTTCAAGTTCACCATTTCAATTCTATGTAAACATATAGTATATATTCTATGTGCATTTTTTTTGATAGACTAGAAATTATGATATATGATAAAATGTAAGTTTTTTGACGATGATGTAATTTTAGGGTTGTTTTCCCAATGGATGGAAGATGCCAAACGTAGTGAATTAAATGATCCGAATGCGGCAGTGCTGGCAACTGCTGATCATACGGGATTTCCAAATGCACGTGCAGTTCTTGTGAAAAGTTTTGATAAGAATGGTTTTGTTTTTTATACAAATACTGAAAGTTGCAAGGGAAAAGAGATAGAAGGAAATCCAAGAGCTTCCTTGTGTTTTCATTGGAAATCTTTGCACCGACAGCTGCGTTTACGTGGATTGGTTGAAAAGTGCGGTGATTCAGAAGCGGATCTTTATTATTCTTCACGTTCACGTGGAAGTCAGATAGGAGCCTGGTCTTCCAAACAATCGCAACAGATGGTATCGCGAGATCTTTTGAACAAAGCCGTTGCGAAATACACATCTCTTTATGAATCGCAGGAAATTCTCCCCCGTCCTGTTTGGTGGTCTGGTTTTCGCGTTCGTCCGTTATATATAGAGTTTTGGTCTGAAGGTCCTGATCGTCTACATGAACGTGTAGTCTTTTCTCGCAAAACAATCACAGAAAAATGGGAAAGTCTTATGCTATATCCTTAAGGAACACCACTCTCGTTCTTTGATAAATAGAGAAAACAGGATCTTGTCTGGAGATAGGATGTTAAACTTTTTGATTCTCATGAGAAGGCTTTAGATAAATAAAATGATATAACGTCTAGTTGAACGCTTAAAAAGGAAAGACTAACCTCCTAAAAATAAAAATTAAAATCAATGGTCTATATTTTTGGTATCAGTCTTAGTAGGAATATTATTCAAAACAAGGTTCGATCGAATGCTTCCAAACGCCATGACAAGAGGCAAGCATTTCATCAGAAAGAGTGCAGTTATTACTGATGATTTTTCCTAAAGGATAGAGAAGATAGTTTCATCTTTATTGTAGTGATTAAGTATGGCTCTTCTTTTTAGTCCATCACGTGATAAAGAAAGGATTTGCGGTGCAATATTCGAATCTTAGTAGGAATATTGTTCAAAACAAGGTTCGATTGAATGCTTCCAAACGCCATGATAAGAGGCAAGCATTTCATCAGAAAGAGTGCAGTTATTACTGATGATTTTTTCCAAAGGACTGAGGAAGATAGTTTCATCTTTATTGTAGTGATTAAGTATGGCTCTTCTTTTCAGTCCAGCACGTGATAAAGAAAGGATTTGCGGTGCAATACTCAATAAAGATTGATTGCGAATTTTGGCATTCATTCCCTCATATGGAACTCTATTGCGTAGATCGTTCACTTCACTAAAAGACCATTCTGATGTGAAATCATCCGCAGCCTGTAAAGCAGAAGAATCATAAAGAAGACCAGTCCAAAAAGCTGAAACGGCGAGAACTTTTTCCGGAGTTCCCGCATCAGCACCTCTCATCTCAAGACACTGTCTTAAACGGACATCGGGGAAAAGTGTAGAAAGGTGATTTTCCCAATCTAAAATTGTAGGTCGCCATTCTTTTACTCTCCCTTTGAGGGCAGAATTCATAAATTGACGGAAATTGATATCTGTACAGTCATAGTATTGTCCGTCACGGATAATAAAATACATTGGAACATTAAGAGCCCATTGCATATAATGCTCAAAACCAAAATCTTTCGCAAAAGCAAAAGGGAGGATTCCGGTACGGTTATTATCAGTTTTACGCCATATTTCACTGCGCCATGACTGGAATCCATTGACATGCCCGTCTGTAAACGGAGATGAAGCGAATAGTGCTGTAGCAAGACATTGTAATTTTAATGAAACACGGATTTTGATAGCCATATCGCGTTCACTGGAAAAATCAAGATTTACCTGTGTTGTACAAGTTCTGAACATCATATCTAGACCATTCGTTCCAACTTTCGGCATATGTTTTCTCATAATTTTATAACGTGTTTTGGGAACTAAAGGTATTTCTTCTCGTGTCCATTTAGGATTGCTACCAATACTCATAACGCCAATATTGAGATGTTTCGTTATTCCTTTGAGAACTCTTCTATATTTGAGGAGTTCTTCTTTTGTCTGGTGCAAATTTTTCAAAGTGGCGCCGGATAGTTCGAATTGACCTCCTGGTTCAAGGGATATTCCTGTGTTACGATCGGGATTTTTTAGCCCTATAATATTGCCATTGTCAGTGATATATTGCCAGCCAAGCGATTTTTGCATCTCACGCAAAATGGTTAGAATGCTTATTTCTCCATAGTAGGGCACGGGGCGGTAGTCTGAACGCAGAAAAAGAAAACTTTCGTGTTCCGTGCCGATACGGAAGTCTTCTAGTGGTTTTATTCCAGCTGCGATATATTGCACTAAATCATCTGTGGAAGTTATGAGTGTTTCACTGAGTAAGTTATGAACCATATTGATTCCTTTACATGAGAAGAAAAAATTTTCAAGAGAAATAAGGTCGAAAGGAAGATCACAGGATATACTCTTTGCTAGGGATAATTTGTTGCTTTCTTATCCTTCCTCCCAATCACCACAGCTAGATTGAACCAAAGCCATAGCTGCTACTGCTGCAGTATCTGCGCGTAAAATTCTTGGGCCAAGAGAAATGGCAGTTACAAAAGAGAGAGCATGCAAATTTTCCTTTTCTTCAGAATGAAATCCTGCCTCTGGTCCAACGAGAATAGCCAGAGGTATTTTTTTAGGTATTTTTTGGAGGATATTTAATGGATTTGTTTGATTGCAAGTTTCGTCTGCAAAAATAATATGGCGATTTTGAGTCCAATTTTTCAGTAGATCGCTCAACATAATAGGTTTTTCTATGGAGGGAATCGATAGAATATTGCACTGTTCTGCAGCGCTTATTGCATAGGTTCGCATGCGATCTGTATCACAAGTTTTTCCTTGGGTATAACGTGTTATAACAGGACGAATTGCACCAACCCCCATTTCAACTGATTTTTGAATCATATAATCAAGACGCTTGGTTTTAATCGGGGCAAAGAGATAATGTAGATCAAAAGGTTGAGTTTGCTTTCGTTTTTGGCACATAACGTTAAAAGTTATACTTTTGCCCTGTTGATAGGAAATTTCACTTTCCCACTCACCATCTCTGCCGTTAAAAAGCAGAATTTTTTCTCTCTCTTTCATGCGTAATACGTGCGCAAGATAATGGTATTGGGATTCGTTGGTCTTTTCGTTCTTTGCCGTCAATAAAGAAAAATCGACAAACAAGCGTTTAAGGTTGGAGTTTAAAATCATAAATTGGCTACTTTAATTGGCTACGTTTTAGAGGAAAAATTCTTTTTTATATAGGATACTCTACTCATAGAATTTTTCGATAGACAAACTTGTTTTTTAGTTTTCTTAAGAAGATTTTTATTTTTTTAGAACTTATCGGAGTGGTTGAATCATGCCTCGAAATTTTTAGATCAGGTTTGTATCTTCTTATTATAATAGGAAGGCTAGATTATGAAATAGGGATTTATTTTTTGTATTCAGTAAGTGTTTTTGATTTCAGATCGTGTGATCAAAAAGAGTGATAAACCTATCGTATAAAGAGTTTTATTCTAGTAAAAGATCATGAATAATTTGGATATTTCCATTTTGAGAAATTATATTTTCCCAAAATTAGATATAAAATAAATAAACATAAGTATCTGGACTTTTTTTAAAACAAGCTATATAGGATCTGGTATATAATTGAGATTTTAACGAAACAATCAGGATATGGTGTAACGATACGATACGATACAGTATTTATGTGTTTCATAAAGATCTTTTACATAGATTTTCGGGATCTTTCCAGTTTTTCTTCAAAAGAAAGTACTGTTCTCTATATTAAGTTTTTATAGATTTTGTTAAAAATCTTTAGGTGATGTGGAGAGTTTTCGAAAAAATATGAGTTTTTGTGTGTCTATAGAGAGGGGAAAGTCACTGTTTTATTTGCGAGCATTGATCAATGTTTTTCATGTATTTTTCGCAAAATATTTTATGACAATATTTACGGTAAATACAAGCATCTTCACCTCCATAAGGTGATAAAAGAGAAATATCAAGGTCTATGTTTTGGAGTATTGCTATGCCATCAGACGTTACTATATGAATTTGTTCTCTGATGAAGAGAATATTTCGAATAGGGATGTTTTATTAAACAAAGATCTCTTTGCTCGTTGTATTTTGGAACAGTCCTTAAGACTGAAGATAAGGTAGATGTGTTTTTATTAAGTAGTTTATTTCAAAAATTACATAACCTTGGCAAAATCTCGAAGATTTCAGGCTTTTGCAACATTAGAGTTCTTTTTCTGCGTTCTCGAAAGACAATAAAGTTTCTTATAGTTATAGTATCTGTTCTTTTAGGCATTCTCTTTGGAAACTTATTGAAAACATTGATTAATACGACGGAAGATAACTTGCAAAGTTCTTTCAAGATATTGCGTCGCTTTGAAGGTCTTCGTTTATATGCGTATCGTGACATTATGGGTATTCCAACTATTGGTTATGGACATACTGGTTCAGATGTATACATGGGAATGCCTCCTATTACAAAGCAAAGGGCAGAAGAATTGTTGGAAAAAGATTTGCGAGAAAACATGAATTTGCTTTTGAAATTATCTCCAAACGTTATTGATGCTGGCACAAACCGTATTGCGGCACTGTGTGATTTAATCTTCAATATCGGCATTGATGCTTATAGATCAAGCACGCTGCGGATATGTGTTGAGCGAAAAGAATGGTATGCAGCTTCAAGGGAAATGCAAAGATGGGTATTTTCTGGTGGACAAAAGATTCCTGGTCTTGTTGTGCGACGTCAGGAAGAAGCAAGAATGCTTGTAGGATGGTGGGATCATGTCACCAGCATCTTTTATGCACTTTTTATGGGTGTATCAAATACCTGTCAGGGAGATTTAGACGTAGGGGAGTTGGATTTTTCGGATTCGTGGGATTAAATGTTAACAGAGATGCTGCGCTGGTTTTTTCTAAAGATATCATCCTGGAAACCGCATACATATCTTAACACTATTTGCGAAAATACCTTTTATCTTCTTTTGATTGCGTATTTTTTTACTATCTTTTACTCATGGAGAGTAATTTTCTTGACTTTTTCAGGCAAGGGATATGTCAATATTACAGCTAAACCATTCTTTAGAGAAGACAAAATACCAATACTATTATATCCCCGAACATGTAAAGATTGAACTATAGGAAAAAATATTTTGGGAAAAGCCCAAAGAACTTTTTAAGTCCTTCTCCAGCATAGAAGTACGATATCCCCGCCACTAATCTTAAGCTGATGATCCCCACCATATCTCAAAAAACATCCAATTACTCTTTATATCTCCCCTCCCAAAACATTCAGCCCATCAAGCTTTCTTCCAATCTTCTTAAGAATCAGCGTCTCTATTCGTTTCTGAAGGGGGAGATTGTCTTGATAGCTATTGTTGCCGATATGATATGCAAGGAACATGGCGTTATCTTATAGGGGCACTTATTTGCCTTCAGTTTTCTTGAAAGTTTTTGGGGAATCATTAAATATATGCCATGGGGAATCCCCGATTAATATCGCATACCAGCTTTATAATCTCTTGCATGGGCTTAAAGAAGGTTATGGGTAGTTTGACTGGAGAAGTCGCCTTCGAAAGAGTGGAGGACCACCCAAGGGCAGGCTCAGAGGGAATGAAAATCCCTTGTTGAGTGCAATGGGGCATAAGGCTGGTTGACTGCGAGATATTCTGTATTTCTGGATGTTTTCTAATATATCGAAATTTATAGCTGTTCTTTTTTTTGTTTGTTATATATAGTGGTTCAGTTGTGGATGATTGCCTTTGTAAGAATGCTTTTTTGGAAACGGTAATAGGGAAATTATCGAAAAATCGTGATGAATATGCAAATTTTAATATAAAAATTATCCTTTAGTTTTGATACAAAGAAGTAATAAGACATTGTAATTTGTTAATATGTTTTGCTTCTTTTGAGGATATGTTCGCGGAGAATTAAGCATTTTTATCTATTTTTTACTATAACATAATTTTTTGGCATAGCGATTTCCGTGGAAATTTTAAAATAAATTGTACAATTGCGAAGATCTCTGCTTAATATAGAATATCAGGTTGTGACGAGGGAAGAGTTTCTGTAGATCAGTTCTCGTCCCGTTTAAGTGATAGGGGAATCCCTTCGTCAGTTAGGGAAAAAGATATTTTTGTAGTGTTTTGATAAATTTGGGATGATGTTTTCATGATGGAAATAATACGCAGAGCTTCTCGTACATGGGTTGCGACGATTCTTGTTGTTGTTTTGATAGCTCCTTTACTCGTTTGGAGTTTTTCTGGATTGGTTTTTTCCCCGTCAGGATCTTCAACGGTGATTTCTGTTCAGAACCAGAATATTTCTCTTTCTGCATTCCATAAAGCATTGCAAGATGAATTAGGATTTTTATCCCAGCAGTTTGGCTTCACAATTACTCCAGAAAAAGCTTTGTCTGCTGGGATGGTAGACCAAAGTGTGATTCCCAATCTTGTCAATCAAGCGATTCTTGATCAGTTTAGCGAAGATTTAAAACTTACGACATCCCTTAGTAGAGTTAAGGAATTTATTGAAAAACTGCCTATTTTTCAAGGAGAAGACAAGAAATTTAGTCGCGATTTATTCAAAGAGAGACTCTCTAATGCAGGAGTTTACGAGAAAGAATATATTGATGCCTATAGAAAGAATATTTCACGTATTGATATTCTAGGTATGTTGTTTTCTGCTGTCTCTCCTCCAAAAATTTTGATTGATCAAATATTACAGTATCATAGCGAGAATCGTGTAATTGATTATATTGTTCTTTCAAAGGATGATCTTGCTCCCATTGCTAAACCTTCGGAGAATGTTCTCAAAAGTTGGTTTGAAGAGTCAAAAGACAATTATTTTGCTCCGGAATACAGACGTATCTCTTATCTTTTCCTCGATGTTAATGAAGAGGGGAAAAACCTTTCTATGACAGATGATGAACTGCGTGCAGAATATGAGAAAAGAAAAAATCAATACTATACTCCTGAAATTCGCACTATTGATCATTTGATTTTTAAGAGCAAAGAAGAAGCAAATCGCTCTCTTGAATCTTTGAAGAATGGAAAGACTTTTGATCAGCTAGCCACGGAACTTGGAAAATCACCTTCTGATATTTCGTTGGGGAGTTTTTCAAAAGAAAAAATTCCTGATATAGCTTTAGCTGATCCGATTTTTGCCGTTGCAAAAGAAGGTGGATACACAGATGTTGTTGATGGATCTTTTGGATCCGTTATCGTTCGTGTGAGTCGTATAAAGCTTGAAAAACTAAAATCTTTCGATGCAGTTAAGCAGGAACTACAGAAGACCATGCGCTTTCAACAGGCGCGACAGTTGGTTGCGGAGAAATATAAGAAATATCAGGAGCTGTTTTCTAAAGGGGATGATCTTGAGGAAATTGCCCATAAAGAGAATGTTTCTGTCAAAAATCTTCCTCCAGTTGATATTTCTGGAAAGGATATGAATGGAAATGAGATAAAAAGATCTCCTTATATAAATCAGTTGTTATCTCGTTCGTTTGAGAAAGATGAAATCATTGCTAGTGAACCTATATCCTTTCCTGATGGAAGTTATATATGGCTTTCAGTGCAGGATATTATCCCTGTTCGTAGTAAGGAATTTAGTGAAGTTCATTCCCAAGTTTTGGAGGATTGGATCACTGCAAAGAAGAGGGAATATTTATCTTCCTATGCAAAAGAACAAGTTGCCAAATCTCAGAAAGTAAATTCTCTTCACAATACAGCGTTTGTTTTGAAAAAACCGCTTCATAAGAAAGAAGGTATTACGCATCACTTAGAAAATGATAAACTTATTGGATCTCTTGGAATTGATGTTATTTTTTCTGGTCCTTTAGGTATGATCGAAAACTTTCCTATCAAAGATGGAGATAAGCAGGTGGTTTTCAAGGTTGTAAAGTCTGAGAATGTCATTCCGAAAAATAATGAAGGTATAGTATTAGCTTTGAATAATTATTTAAGAATGGATCTTCTGGAGGAAGTGATCGCTAGTTTAAGGAATAAATACCGCATTGATATAGATCATGAGGCGATCAAGTATTCCTTAGAGAAATATGTCAGCAAGCAATAAAGGGGAGTATCGTTTGGAAGGCTTGTATAAGTATGATTTTAGATTAGGAGATCTTAAGTCTATGCAATAACATTTTAGTATATTTAGGATTTTATAACGGTAGATTCTATTTTTATCGGTGCCTATATCGAGAGAAAAGATTATAGAAAATGTTATAAAAACCGGATTTAATGAAGAAGAGCGACAAAAAAAATAGATTTGATAAGTTCGTTAAAAATTATCTTTGATAAGCTTGTGATTAAGCGGGATAAGTGAGAATTTCTAAGCAAAAAGTCATATTTGAATTATTATTCAAGAATTTCTTTGTTACTTATATGTGCTTGGGAAGCTGCAAAATATTGCAGGTAACTGTGGAGACATGTAGATCTTTCAAAAATCTATATGTAAGGGGATGTTGCGAAAGCTATTTTCATCATAGACAAACATCAATAGCTAGCTATACCCGATTCTAGAATAAAAATGAAAAAGCAAAAAAGATAATCGCGAAGGATAATTGCGACAGGTGTAGTTCAAGCCGGGGATTGCCATAGATAATCAATCTAAAATTTTAAATTTTCTCGCATAGCATGAACCTTTATTCAAAAATCTTCATTTAATGATGATACTAACCAGAAATATTCAAGAAATTGAGCAGAGTATCTTTATTCTTTTATCCCATGCTTGGCAGGATTTCTCGGATACGAAAGAAGAGATTTTAATTGTGAATTTCAGAAATTATGATGAAGATGAATAATCCTGATAATTTTGAGAGCACATAAGAGATGAAGATGGTTCTATTATGTCATAAAAACGAGATAGGGAGACACATGATGAGCAAAAAATAGTGGTGAATTAGAATGATGCGTTTTTTTGGTTGGATGTAAAAATTTAAGATTTTCTTATAGAGACGACATGATTACTCGTCGAAGTAAGAAAACTAGAACGACTTTATTCGAAGTAATCTTAGAAGAATATCAGGATTGAGTAGTAATCTTAATTTTTGTATCAATAGATAAAAGTATATCAGTATATTTTTATGATATTTGCAGACACGAGCAATCATTTTTTGAAGAAAGAAAATATATTGCCTTGATATATGGATACTTATGATAGAATAACCAATCAATTTCCCAAACTTATTCTTTAGATAAGGCAATCAAAGCTATAGGTGAATTAATATTTAAAAATAAATTAAAATTTAATCTTCAAAATTTTTCGAAATCTAAACCTATTACTCTATTTTTTGCATAGGAGTATAGCTTTATTAAAAACGAATCATTCATTACGATATTCGATTATAGCTATGTTTGTGTTGCCAAATTCCTTGTATATTCAAAGGAATAATATCCTTTCGATTGTTATCATCATTTATTTTTAAACGAAGAGAGGGATGATATTTTTTGACGCGTATTCTATTCAATCCTTTACGAGGGAGAATGGGTGATATTATTATTGTATTACGTCGCTAATTTTTGTGCTGGAAAGAGGATAACATCTCTAATAGAAGGAGCATTGGTGAGAAGCATTACCAAGCGGTCAACTCCCACTCCCAATCCACTTGCTGGAGGCATGCCACATTTCATTGCTTCAAGGAAATCTTCATCAACAACGGTCTTTTCACCGCGCATACGTGCTTGCATTACCTGCTGTTCTATTCGTATACGCTGTTCTATAGGATCGTTTAATTCGGAAAAGGCATTGCAGATTTCCCAACCATTGCAATAGGTTTCAAAACGTTCTACAAGACGATTTTCTCCGGGAACTTCTTTTGCAAAAGGAGAAATATCTTTAGGAAAATCGATTACATGTGTCGGTTGTAAAATATTTTTTTCAATTCTTTCTTCAAAGATAGAGCTCATGACTTCACCCCAGACAGCATTGTTTTCCACTTCAATACCAATATTTTTTGCTGCGAGGCGTGCTTCTTGATCGTTTTGTAAAAGCATAAAATCAATGCCAGTCTCTTCCTTCACCAATTGGGGCATTGATTTGCGGGGAAAAGGTGCTTTAAAGGAGATGATATCTTCTCCAAAAGGGACATCTACTTTGTTGAGGATACTAAGAGTAAGTTTTTGAAACAATTCTTCAACGAGTGTCATCATATCTTGATAATTGGTATAAGCCCAATAAGCTTCCATCATTGTAAATTCCGGATTATGTCTTGAAGATGTTCCTTCATTGCGAAAATTACGATTCAGTTCAAATAATTTATCGCTTAATCCTGAAACAAGAAGGCGTTTGAGATATAGTTCCGGTGCAATACGCAAATACATATCAGCTTTAAGAATATTATGATGTGTTTGAAACGGTTCAGCAGTAGCTCCTCCATAGATGGGCTGTAACATCGGTGTTTCCACCTCCATAAAGCCTTGGTTTTCCATAAAAGAACGTATGCCGGAAATAACATGGCTTCTTTGCTGAAAACGCAGTTTAGATTCTGCATTACTCATAATATCAAGATATCGTTTACGATAGCGTGTTTCTATGTCGACAAGTCCATGATATTTCTCCGGCATTGGATGTAATGCTTTGGTCAATATGGTAATTTTTTGAGTGTTAACTGTTAATTCGCCACGCTTAGTACGACGTATCTTTCCAGTAATTCCTATGATATCACCAAGATCTATCATCGGCAGTAAATTATACGAATCCTCATCGGTTGTATCTTTATGGGTAAAGATTTGTATTTTCGCGCTTGCATCATGAATGTCCATAAACATTCCAGAGTTTCGAAAACTATAAACACGACCAGCAATAGTCACGATATCAGATGATTGCTGGTCATCTTGAAGATGAGAATATTTTGTATTGAGTTCGGCGTTTGTATAATCGCGATGAAAATGAGCTGGGTACACTTCTTCCAAGGTATTTCGAAGAATATCTAATTTTTGAGATCGAGCTTCGATAGAATTTGAGGATAAAGCTATAGATGGAATCTTATTTTTCATTTCTTTCCTTCTTTTCCAGAATCTTTAATAAGAGAAGAAAATTTCTTAATTGCTTGTCGTAAGCGAAAATGAACAACAGAGCGTCCTAAAATTTCCATGCTATCAAAAAGAGGCAAGGAATGCCTAGAACCTGTCATTGATAGGAATAGGGGGACTACGATGATTTTCAGTGATTTTCCAAAGTGTTGAGCAATATTTCGCGAGGCTATCTCAATGTTTTCCCTTTTCCAAATCTGAATATTTTCAAATTCTTCTTGCGTTTTTTTAAGCATTTTCAAAATTTCTTCGAGATTTAAAGGAAGATTTTTAAAAGATGATTCCGTTAAATCGATCTCGGATTTGAATAAAAAATCTGCAATTTGAGGCAGGGAACCGAGATGAGAAATGCGAGATTGTGCAAGTTTTAAAGCTCCTACGAGACGATTATTTTCCATAGCCCATTGTGATACGCGACTGATAAATTGTTCCGAAGAAAGTTTTTCTCTTATCCAGCGACCGTTTAACCAATCTAGTTTCTGTCTATCAAAAACAGCACCTGATTTTGGTAGGTTCTGAAGACTAAATTTTTGAATTAATTCCTGAATCTCCATTAATTCATCGCCTTGAAATGCTTGTATAAAAAAAAGACCAAGGAAATTAATTAATGCCTCCGGCAAGTATCCTGCCGATGAATAATATGGGATTGAGGTTGGATTTCTTCGTTTTGATAATTTTGACTTATCAGGGTTTTTCATTAATGGCAAATGTATAAACTCAGGAGGAGAAATCCCCAGATATTTATAAATCAATATGTGTTTTGGAACTGAAGAAACCCACTCTTCACCACGCGCCACGTGTGTGATTTTCATGAGGTGATCGTCAACCACATTAGCTAGATGATATGTTGGCATCCCATCCGATTTTAGAAGGACTTGCATATCAACGGAATTCCAAGGAATTTCCATATCACCGTAAACCCTGTCCTTGAATTTGCATGAACCTTTATCGGGAATTTTCATACGCACAACGTAAGGCTTATTGCTTTGAATAAATTGAGAAATTTCCTGAGCAGAAAGCTTGAGGCAGTGTCCATCATATTTGGAGGGAAGATTGTTTTTTCGTTGCGATTGACGCATTTCATCCAGTCTTTCTGGAGAACAAAAACAATGGAATGCATGTCCTTTTTCCAAAATAGACGTTACATAAGGTTCATATATTTCCTTGCGTTCCGACTGACGATATGGCCCATATTCTCCACCGATATCTGGTCCTTCATCCCAATTGAGTCCACACCATTTGAGCGATTTTAAGACTGCATCTTCGGATTCACGCGTAGAACGTTTACTATCGGTGTCTTCGATACGGAGAATAAATTTTCCTCCCATATTTTTCGCCATAAGATAATTAAAAAGAGCCGTGTAAATAGTTCCAATATGTGGATCTCCAGTTGGAGAAGGTGCAACACGCACGCGAATATTAGAAGCCGTCATACTTTCATCTTTCAAAAACAGTAAATATCGGTAAAACAGAACTCTAGTTACTTTAGGTTAGTATCATCCAATCAGTCAAGATATGCAAAATAGAAGGTTGATGGTAGTATATAATTGTTATGTTAGCCAGATCTGTATCGTATATATTAACGCATGATAGTATTTGAACGTCTCTTGTTGGGCTTAGACAAGCGAGGATTTGGGATATGATAGCTGTGAATGCATTCGTGAGTATAACACATCGTTCAACTGTTGCGAGAGCCTGTAAATATATGGTAGCGGTAAAAAATATAACGGAGGAGCTGGAATGTCTGTGATTTTTCTTAAGGCTATGAGCAGGAGTTGGTGATAACATATTGAGAAAAGATAGAGAAATGAGTATCTTAGTAGAAAATGTATTAAACGTGTTATGCTGTAGAATTTCATGCTTCAAGGATGAATGGTTAACATAATTTAGCAGAATATCTGCAAACAAAATTAAAGGATATTTCTTATCTCTGTAATATATAAGCAATATAGATTTCCTTGAAGAAGCAAGAAATATAGATATAATGTATTATTTAAAATCAGATGCTTAAAGTTTTAATGATCAAGGATCCCTTAATGTCTGCAAAAGAAGTTACGTATCGAATCCGAGATTTTTCGTTGAACGATTATATGCTATGTTACTAAAATTTTCCTATTTTTCTATGGTGCCGATGATCTGGAGATCGTATTTTACCAGGACACATCATAACAAGACCTATCTAGCCAAAGGGATAGATCCATGAGCGATGCTTTTCGATTGAAATTACAGGAAAATTCCAAACGTATAGGCTCTTTATTAGATGATTTATTATTCAATCAATTTTGTCATTCTGGGGAATATCGTATTGAAGGATTAATATCTGCGATTCGTTATGCTACCTTGAATGGGGGAAAAAGATTGCGGTCTTTTCTTGTTGTTGAATGTGCCGCCCTATTTGGATTTAATGGCCCTGCGGTATTGCATGTTGGTGCAGCTATTGAGTGTGTTCACTGTTACTCTCTTATACATGACGATTTGCCCGCAATGGATGATGGGCATATTCGTCGAGGAAAACCCACAGTGCATATTGAATACGATGAAGCAACGGCTATTCTTGCTGGGAATAGTTTGCTAACTTATGCCTTTGAAATCATTTTCTCTCCAGAGATCGAGTTGAAAGATGGAATACGATCTGATTTAGCCCTTTTACTAGCTCGTAGCGCAGGATTAGATGGTATGCTTGGTGGACAAATGTTGGATATGCAAGAAGAATTTCTTGATGAAACCAGCATCTTTACTCTATTAGGCATGAAAACGGGAGCACTCATGCGTTTTTCCTGCGAAGCAGGAGCAATTATTGCCGGGGTAGGAAATGATGAACGGATAAGGTTACGCAATTTTGGAGAAAATCTTGGGATAATTTTTCAGTTAGCTGATGATTTATTGGATCTCGATAATTGTCAGAAGAATCTCGAAAAGATTTCTATAAAAAATGCGACAAGTAAAAAAAATAGTTTTGTGAGATTAAAAGGTTCGGATTGGATAAAGAAGGAAATTACACGACGTACAGTAGAGACCCTTAAAATTTTGGAATGTTATGGTCAAAAAGCCCAATCTCTCCGAGAATTGACGAATTTTCTATCTTATTGAATTGTATTAAAGCGGTTTTTACTCCATGACAGCTAGTGTTTCTAAAATTATGCCTATTGATGTTTGATTCTTCAAATTTTGGAGAAAGATTGAGGAAATTTGACATGCATCGCTTTCTTCTCTATCTGAGGAAAAACTTATTGTTTTCAAAATGCGTTCTTTTTGCCTTTATCTTTATGATTTTTCTATTTTCTCTTATATACTTCTTCCTTTACTCTAAGATGACTTCAAAAATAGATACAAAATTCGTTATTCGAGTTGGTACGGATGGTATTTATCCTCCCCATAGTTTTCATTCTGCAAGTGGACAGGGTGGACTTACAGGATTTGACATTGAACTTATTGAAGAAATAGGAAGGCGTCTCGGTGCAACGATTGAGTTTTTTGAAACAAAAGTCAATGGGCTTATTAGAGGAATTGATATAAACCGCTATGATATTCTTGTTAACGTTGCTATGACAGAAGAGCGACAGAATAAATATCATTTTTCGATACCATATCTCTCACATGATATTCTTTTAATTGTTCGAAGCGACGAAGAAAATATTCATAGATTTCAAGACGTTAAAGGCAAAAGAGTTGTTCAGATGCTCGGTACAGGACTCTTCCAGATGGCGCAAGATTTAGGTGTAAAAGTTGTTACAAGTGATGGATTTTATCAATCCATACAACTTTTATTGAGTGGACGCGCCGATGCAACTATGATGCCGAATATACCTTTTTTTGATTTCCTTAAACATAAACCGGACAGTAAAGGTAAATTCAAAATCGCTGATCAAAAAAAAGATAGTGGACATATCGCTTTTATGATGCGTAAGGGACGGGATGATCTTAAAAAATCCATTGATGAGACCTTGTGTGAAATGCGCTCCGATGGTGTTTATAAGGTGATATTTAATAAATATTTTGATGATAAGATCTCATCGGATTTACCTGTTTGTCCTTTACAGAATCCTTCTAGCTAATATAATCATTGGACGAGGATTTTTGGATTAAGGTTTGTATTATGCCTGAGTGGTTAAAGCTTGTTATTAATTCGTTGCCTCTACTCATCCATGCCAGCCTTGTCTTTACTGTGCCTATTGCGATTATCTCTTTTTCTTTGAGTTTGGTCTTAGGCTTAATTATAGCGCTTATTCGGATTTTTTCTGTACGACAAGTATCTTTTTTAATGTACCTTTATGTATGGATTTTCCGTGGAACTCCACTTTTAGTGCAGGTATTTGTTATGTTTTATGGCTTACCAAGCATAGGTATTGTTTTTGACGCTTTCACTGCGATCATTATCGTCTTTACCCTTAATTTTTCCGCATATCTTTCAGAGATTATACGTTCTTCTATAATCGCGATACCAAAAGGACAATGGGAAGCCGCTTATTCGCTTAGCCTAAACTGGCAGCAGACTATGCGTCATATTATATTGCCACAAGCCGCGATAACATCTATTGCACCTTTGTCTAGTGAATTTATTTCAGTATTGAAAAGCACATCGCTTGCTTCGACTGTCACTATTCCGGAACTTTTTCAGACGTCACAACGCATTATAGTTACTACCTATGAGCCCTTAGTTATCTATCTTGAAGTTGCTGTCATTTATCTTTTTTTTAGTTCTTTTGGTTATTTTTTACAAATAAGATTGGAAAAATTTGCTACACGGCACTCAAACAAAACGAGAGAAAAAAGTTAATCTTTTCATCGATATCTTAGGAAAATTTTCTTTAAGATTTTGCTGAAAAAACTATGAACAGTAGTCTTTTATTAGGTCGAAGATGTGTGTGCAGGGAGAAAATTTTATCGCATAATCCAGATTCTCAATTTTCTCCTTTCCAGTTATATTATCCTGATTTAGAATCGGCTTTTTCAAGAAAATGGTTTCCCAAACGTTACGTTATTTTTTATATTTATCTTATCTTTTAGATGAAAAATTAGCTATGGTAACATGGCAGTTCTGTTATGAAATCATTCTAGTGATAGAGGGAGAAGGGCTTTGAAAGAAGATATTTTCTTGTCTGAGAGATTGTTTTTGCATTGATTCTCAGTATTCTTATCATTACCTGTTTAAATAACTTCCTATCTTTCAGGATGTCGCCGAATATAAGAAGAAGCCAGAAGCGAGACTTTCTTTCGAAAGAATTCCGCTCCCTTATGAGCTTTATGAGCTTGTTGCTATGTCCTGTTATGGATAATTATGTACGATATTTTTATGATCCGTTATGCGATAGGATACATCGTCTTTTTTCTGGATATCACAACTGCTAAGATTAACCTTTCCATATCCTCCAGGGATATCGAGCATATAAGAAGGTTGGCATAGACCTGAAAGACGCTCTTTTAAACGAGAAACAATTTTTTGCCCCTCTTCAATGGTGATACGGAAATGGCTTGTTCCAGGGGCTAAATCGGGATGGTGTAAATAATAAGGCTTGATACGCGCTTCCACAAAAATCCGCATAAGATCAGCTAAAATTTCAGGATCATCATTCACGTTCTTTAGCAGCACTGATTGACTTAAAAGAATGATGCCGGCATCCGCTAATCTTGAGATTGCCACGAGGGCTTCTGCAGAAAACTCACGTGGATGATTGGCGTGTATGGCAATGTATACGGGTTTGCCGGAATCCTTGAGACATTTGATTAATTCGGGACTAATACGTTGGGGATCAACGATAGGAACTCGACTGTGAAAACGTAAGATTTTGACATGCTTTATATCCGATAGCGTTTGCATTACTGTACATAGGCGATTAATCGATAAAATGAGAGGATCGCCACCTGTTAAAATAACTTCCCATATTTCAGGATGTTGCCGAATATAGGAAAAAGCAGAAGCGAGACTTTCTGTAGAAAGAACTCCACTTCCACGTGAGCCTACCACTTCTCTGCGAAAACAAAAACGACAGTATACAGGGCATATATGGAGTATTTTCAGCAGCACTCTGTCTGGATAGCGATGTACAATTCCTTCCACTGGGCTATGAAGCTGAT
This sequence comes from Candidatus Liberibacter sp., assembly GCF_014048425.1. Lineage (GTDB taxonomy): Bacteria > Pseudomonadota > Alphaproteobacteria > Rhizobiales > Rhizobiaceae > Liberibacter. Next base: position 31,734 of record NZ_JACETX010000007.1, read on the forward strand.
CTCCGATGGGATCAACTCTTTCCTCTGATAGGATGTTCAGTTCTTCTTTTTGTGGGATAAACTGTCGTGCTATTGGATCATTCGCATTTTGACGGTCAATAAGATTAATAATAGTAGGTGTAAGTGCAATAGCATAGTGCTTGGCGATATTTTCTACCTTATTAATTTCGTTTTTATTTATCAGTCCAGCTTCGTATAATTCTTGCGCTGAGCGTAATTTTTGATTGTCGGGGATCATGATACGATATTTCTTTCCTAAAGATTATGGGAATCCAAATTAAGATATGGGAACCCAAACAATTTCTCTTAGAGTAGTAGCGCCCGTTGCAAGCATGACGAGTCGATCAAAGCCTAAAGCCATTCCAGAAGAGGGAGGCATGGCTGTTAAGCAAGAAAGAAAATCTTCATCAATGGGGTAGCGTTCATTGTATATTTTTTTCTTTTCGACCATTGCTTTTTCAAAACGATAGCGTTGTTCAATGGGATCCGTGAGTTCACCAAAAGCATTGCCCAATTCAATATTACAGGCATAAATTTCAAAACGTTCCGTAAAACGAGGGTCATCTGGACAAACTCTAGCCAGCGCAGATTCCGGAACAGGATAACGATTAAGGACGGTACAAGAGTGTATGCCGAGATTGGGTTCTATTTTCTCTACAAGAATTCGAGAAAAAATATCACTCCAAGTATCATCATCTATGCAACATATTTTTGCATTTTTTGCATATAAGGCTAAAAGATTGCGATCTGGCTGCTCAGGAATACTGAGAGTAGACGCTAAATTAATGTTAGCATACTTTGTAAACGCCTCTGCGACGGTAATATATTCTACATCATGGAAGGGATCACAAATGATTCCTTGAAAGGTAAAAATCGATTGATCTGCTGCTTTCGCTGCGCACCGTATGATATCTATGCAATCCTTCATTAATTGCTCATAGGATTCCTCAGCCCGATACCATTCTAACATCGTAAATTCTGGTTGATGTATTTCATCGTTCTCTCCATTTCTCCAAACATGTGCGAAACAGAATATCTTTTTTTCTCCTGCGGCTAAAAGCTTTTTACAAGAAAATTCTGGAGAAGTTTGCAGATATAAGGTCTTCTGTTGTTGATCATCCATTATGAGGCTTGTAGAAAAGGCTTGTATATGGGTTTCATTTCCTGGAGAGATTTGAAGAGACATAGAATCAACTTCGGTAAAGTTTTTTTTTGCAAAATATTCTCTAATAGCTTTCTGAATCAGGTTTCTTTTGACAAGAAAGGGACGACGGGCATTGTGGAAATCAGGATTCCACCAAGGTAGAGCAGAAATTTTATGCATAAATATTTTCTTCTTTTTCAGTTGTTTTGTCAGTTATCCGAAAAATATCTAATTTTTATATAGAGAATTCAAGATAATACGGGTAAAAAACAAGCAGAAGGAACAAATGCTTTTGTCATTGACGAGATATACACGTATTTAGACCTTTCCGTCTTATTTTATATTAGTAAATACAAGGAATTATTCAACATGGTCAAAGTCATTGCTTCTTCTTTGCGTAAGGGGAACGTTGTTGATGTGGATTCGACGCTTTATGTTATACTCACAGCCAAAAATTTTCATCCAGGGAAAGGAACTCCTATCACGCAAGTTGATATGCGTCGTATTGCTGATGGTGTGAAGGTGTCGGAACGTTGGCGTACAACAGAACAGGTAGAACGTGCTTATGTTGAAGATCAGCGTTTTCAGTTTTTATACGAGGACGGTGAAGGTTTTCATTTTATGAGTCCTGAAACGTATGATCAGATTACTGTTAGTCCAGAAGTAGCAGGCAATCAAAAATTATATTTTAAAGAAGGCATGGAAATGACCCTCTCGATACATGAAGGAGTTGTTATATCTATAGAAATACCCCGCAATGTCATACTTGAAGTTGTTGAGACAGAACCTTATGCTAAAGGTCAAACGGTAACGGCATCCTATAAACCGGCGATTCTATCGAATGGAATACGCACAACAGTACCGCCTCATATCACGGTGGGGAATAAAATCGTCATTCTAACAGAAGATAATTCGTATGTTGAGCGCGCAAAAAATTAGGTCATTCTATATGATTCAACGCAAGGGTAATTCACTATTGTTTTAAACCAAAAGTTGCCAGAATTCTAGTGATACTGCTTGTTTGTGATTCTAATCGGCATATTTCTATTGCAGACGGACAAACTTCTATGGTTGTTCCTCAGTTGGCGATTTAAGATGGATATCTGTTATATGTTGAGATTTTGTCATTCCAGCAGATTTACCAGCGTCTATGAGCTTAATTGTTGGTGAAAAAAGCAGCCCTGTGAATCAAAGATGAGAATAGCGGGGTAATGACAATTCTATTTGGCGTCGAAAAACGCATATTATATCCTATCTGTCCATTTATGGTGAAGCTAATGATGAGGCTCCACCAACAGCATGAGTGATTTCCAGGGAGGTTTTTGTTGGTTGTCGTTCATGAGTATTTTGGTTTTCCAATTAAATTGTGCAAAGGGTATTTTGGCACAAAAGGAGGATCTTGATTTTCTTCATATACCGCATTGTTAATATTTGAATACAAGGATCTGATCTTTTCATCATCGTCATCTAGTGACCTTATGGAATTATGGTTTTTAAGGATTTATTTTTTGATTTGTCGCTAGAAAAGGCAAAGGTATGTGTGTGTCACAGAATAATCATAAATACGAGGAGCAACACAACGTTTAAAGATGTCTGGAACTTTAGGATTACTGAGATCTAGCTTCGTAAGCTTTAGTATAAATTTGTGTCGTCAATCAAAGTATGTTCAATAATAAAATTAAACGCCTATGGATAAGCCTCATGCTGTTAGTCGCGTTATTATTTTAACTCCCTATCATTGGAAGGGGAGGGGCGCGTGCGTGTCGCATCGGATACTACTCAAAGGAGGAATGAGTCAAAACGATCCTTAGCAGGTAATTTCAACGGACATTGTAAGAAGGATTAAAGCCCTGGAATCCGTTGTTTTGGTATCGGCTATCGGGGGATAAATAGAAAAAATATCCTTTAATAGCCGATTTCGATAGCTATCGGGTAAACCATAAAAACTCCTGGTAGTTGTTTTCCGTTTAGGCGTTTATTGCACTTTATTTTCCGCATTTTACGCCTATTTTTGTTGTAATACGGGTTTTATTTCATCAAGTTCTTTATCTCAATTATCGGCAAGTTCATTTAATAATTTAATATTTTCAACCAATCAATTAGAAGAAGTTTTATTTCCCTTGGTATATTGCGTATTGCAATCCTCGAATCCCTCATTGAGATCAGAATAGGCATTGTTGAAGTTTTTCAATTCAGGAATCATCTCATTAATTTGTTGAGAGATATTTACAGATTATTGCAAATATCCTTGATATTATTGTTCTTGACGGTATCACAAAGATGTTAAAAAAGTAGACGACAAAACCAATGCTCATGAGGATATAGCTAGACTTTTCTTAGTATATTTTCCTTTGCGAGTATGATTAATGCATCATTTTTGAATGATGTATACCGTTTCGTATTTTGATGAATGAATGGCTATCAGAGAGAAATACGCAAAAAATCCCAATATCCGTATCCGTTTTAAACTGTTAATCGTGGATTTTTTCTATTGTTTTGTCGGATAGATCTTCTTCCACTTCTTCGAGAGATTTGAGATGGTTAGGCGTGTATTCATGCCCTCTTCTTTGCAAGTATAAGGCTTATAAAAGCGATTTTTAGGCAGGATTATGGTTACAAGACACCAACAGAGAAGAGACCAATATATAATTGTACGTTTCATTGTTTATTCTTCCTTTGTGTTCTTGGCTTTAAAAACTATCTCCGATACTTTTTCAGTTTTCTCAACGACTTCTCGTTAAGGCTAATTCCTTTTTTAATTCTCGGTTACGGTTGGTTTTCGCCGTCTCTTTCTTCTTTTCCTCGTATTCTGTGGTTCTAGACTCTCCACATATTCGACATGGTCTAAGATACTCTATGAGTAAAGTTTTTACTTCTTTGAGGTTTTTAGCAACAAATATTATCTGCATCTGATTGCTTCCACAGATTGTGGCTCTGTTCCAGTGGGTATATCGGTTGGTATTGCGAGTATGTTTTTTAATATTTTTACTTCTTGCGGAAGTTGACATCTTCCTGTCTTTGAGGGATGGAGAGAATTTCAGTTTATAGTTGTCCTGTTCTCCTGGGAAAGATGAAAGCCTTTTATGCTTGTTGATTTTAAGCGGATTATTTTTTGGTACATCGAAAATATGCTATGCTAAAGAGTAAGATTTAGGGGGATATAGAGTATCCTAAAGTTTTTCCCCTGTTGATTTGGTTATCCATTGTTGATAGGATTTCCGGTATTATTCTATCTGTCTTAGTTGAAATCGGATGATATTAATTATATTATTTTTTTAGTTTTATATTTCAATCGCTCGATTGTCGGGTTTGGAAAACACCAATAAGGGGGAGAGTGATGATCCATATGAGGCAAAATATATGGAGGACTTTAGCGATAATTTTAGGCACAATATTTTTGGGTATATTTGGGAGTATTGTGTTTTTAATGATCGATTCAAAACCCAAATTCGAAAAATCAGTTTGGAGTGGAAAATTTGGAGATGGTTTTCAGCTGATAACGCAAGATGGTAAAGCATTTACGCTGGATTCTTTGTCCGAAAAACCGTCAATTGTGTTTTTTGGATTTACAAATTGCTTTGAGGTTTGCCCAACCGCATTGTCGAATTTAGATCGTTTTCTCAAGATAGTTGATCCAGAAGGATCTCTGTTGCGTGCATATTATATTACGGTTGATCCCAAAAGAGACACTCCAGAAGTAGTGAAGAAATTTGTGACACAGTTCTCTGATCGCGTGATTGGGGTCTCAGGAGATCCTAATGCTGTTATGAAAGTTGTAAAGAAATTTCGCATTTATGTAAGCGAATCTTTAGCAGATAAAGCAGAGCCAGGAAAAGGATATTTTTTAGATCATACGACAGCTTTTTTATTGCTGAGCAGTCATGGAAATCTTGTCAATGTCATTCCCTATAAAGAAGATTTTGGTATCGCGATTGCGAAGCTTAATCAATTGATAGAAGAAGATAAACTTTCAAAGTAATCCTCATCATCTAAAGGGGGTTATTCTCTTTGTATTTAGAATATAAGGGAGTTTACCTTAAAACAATAATGTTTAATAGGCATCTGTTTATGTATTTTTCTCATATGATTTCAGTTAATGTATTGGAGAAGTATTCTCGTACATCATTCTTTTCGATAGTTTCATAAGAGCAACAACGGTTATAGGCATCTTTCCAAGGTTGCTCTTCATGGACCAGATTTCTTAATCTCCATGCGGAAAATTGACCGTAATATTCAAAAACATCATCTAATATGTCTCTGTCTTTTTGGTCAAAGACGCTAAACTCTTCGTAGGAAAGGCTTTTCATTTCTGAAATAGGGGATGATTTGTATTTTTTGAACTCTTCGTATAGATTTGGAATGACTGGTCCATGCATCTGATCTTCAAATAGGGGAGGGTCATTCTCTTCTCTCAAAGCAGACATAATACCAAATGCATAATAGCAAAGCTTTTGAAGTTTAAGGTTGGTGATTAAATCAGGCTCTTCTTCCGTTCTCGCTTTGGATAAGAAATAACGAGCAATTACCGAAACTAGATATGTTTTTCTTCTGTTTTTCATCTCATTCCCTCTCCGATTGTAATGAATAATACCACAATCAAAGCATCAAAAACCACTATCAAAAATAGTCAATCCTGGGAGTTTTTTTAATGAAAATATTTACATCATAAAATTTTAATGATATACACATTTTATCCTTCTGGATTTGTTGTTATGTAGGTTGGTTTGCCTGTCATCCCTTTAATTATGCACAGTTTTTGTCATCCTGTGCATTTTAGGGATGATAGGTCTTTTCACGTGTTGACGACATGTGTTAAAAATGTTATGGTTAATTTGGTACTAATTGTGGTGGTTAGTCTCTTTTCATGTCTTAGGATAGAAAGAGGACTGTTGGCATCACCACAACTAGCAATCCTCTTCCTGTTCTAGGAACTTAGGATTGCTAGTACTTTGAATTCCTTAAACATTAAAAAAGAAAAAGAGTTATTCGATTCGGTATTAAGCCCAGAATTCGTATTGAGCTTTGAGCATTTCGTAGAAAGTTTTTTCCCTTGGGGTGAAGAGGGAACACCGCTTGCGAATTGCCCACGTATTCGTAGTTGGCAATTAGATTTCATCCGTTCTGTAGACAGATACAATATAGAAAATACAGACAATCCCAATCCAACAATGTACAAGGGTGCTGTTGCTGGCGGTCGTGGTATTGGCAAGTCTGCATTAAATGCATGGCTGATGTTGTGGTTCATGTCTACACGACCTGGCGGATCAGTCATTTGTGTTGCCAACTCTGAAACACAGTTAAAGACTACGCTATGGGCTGATACTTCAAGATGGCTGTCGATGTT
>NZ_JACETX010000071.1 GCF_014048425.1 Candidatus Liberibacter sp.
TCAGGTATGTTCGTTAGGGCTCTAATTCTGCCTATGGTGCATAATTCACCGTCACGCGTTGTACGCTTTTGTGTATCACCTTCTACGAAATCGAATTTGGGCATTATTTCACCTCTTGTTCTGGCTCTTGTTCTGGTTCTTGTTCTTCACTGAGCTCTTGTTCTTCACTGAGCTCTTGTTCTTCACTGAGCTCTTGTTCTTCACTAGGGAGATGTGGAGATTCCACTAGCCATCCGTTAACGGTGAAATCTCCTTCAACAGAAATACTGCCTGATGCTACGCTGTCTCGGGCTATGCGTACTTTCCCTCCAACTACTGCACCGTCGTGTACGTACCCTTCAACTAGTGCATCGTCTTTAACCTTGGTTGTTTTTCCATATACTATTCCAGTCTTTTCAACCCAGCAGTTACCTTTCTGGCTGAGGTTCGCTTCGCTTTCGATGTAACCGCCTAGATCGCCCTTTTTAACGTCGTGTAAGGGTATGTCTCTTAGGGCTACTATAGGATGCATAGTGTATTTGTTGCCGAAGGGGTCTTCTACTATCATGCTCTTTAGTAGGATCCCATATTTAGGGGACAGCCCGACGAGAACCCTACCTTGCCCAACCACACTTCCTTCAACTACGACAGCATCACCTTTAACCACCGCTCCGGAGTCTGCAGTTCCCTCAACTAAGGCATCTTCTTTAACTGCAGTGAACTCCCCGCTAGGCGATTGCCCGTATACTTGGCCAGTTGTTCCAACCCAACAGTCGCCTTCATTACTGAGGTTGTGTTCGCATTGAATGTACCCGCCTAAATCTCCTTTTTTAACGTTATATCGGGGTATATATCTTAGGGCTTTGATCCTCTTTAGATTGTGAGACGCCATGTCTCCGCCCATGTGCGTAACCTCAAGGGTGTCATCGTATAAGAGATCGTATTTCGCATTAGCCATTAATTTTAGTCCCTTTAGCTGTGGGTATTTCAACTTTGCTTAGTCTATTCATGCCCAACTCCGCTAATACGAGAGACAATGCCTCCAAAGGAGTACTGTAGGATTTAGTCTTTTCCATTCCTCTCTTTTCGGCTAAATCTTCCCATTCAAGAACGGCTTGTTTTAGATGTTTCAGAGCCTTGTTTGGTGTCTTTCCATCTCCCAAGACATATCCTTTAAAATCAACAGGCATGGCTATCCAATCTCCGTCGTATTTAAAGAGCAAAATAGGGTAGTCTTCTATATTTATGCCCATTGTTCTATCCTCTTTAGTGTCGCAGTTACGCCGCTTTATCGTTTTGGTTTTCTTCTAGTTTTTTCATGAGCTTTTTTGCCATTGGGTAGAAATTTGGTGTCAGGCAGGGGTTATAATCAAGCACATAGTTTTTCATTAGATTGTTGAAATACATAGTGATTACAGTTGTTAGTTTCCAATTTGGATCTGAAGGAATGTCATAAAAAATATTCAAAGCATGTTCGTCTTTGCCGTAAACTCTGTTGATGAATACTTCTCTCTTGTTTTCCAATACGTATTCAACAAGAGGGAAAAAGGCTTCTGCTATTTCTTTAGTTGCCTTTTGAACGCTCCTAAGAACAACATTTCTATGTTCTTTAAGAAATCCTATTGCGTTTTTGTTTGCTCTAACTTTTTCGTCTACAACCATCAAAAACTTGTTTTGGCATTTGATATATTCTCCATACTCCATGTTTTGACTAGCTCCTTAAATCATTGATTTCTTTCTCAACTGGTGATACCATCTATCATTATGATCAATTAGTCAATATATAAATTGATCATAACGATAGATATTTTCAATAACAGTTTATTTACAATTAGTTAAGGCTTGGATGTTATGGAGTGTGAACAGTTAATAGAATATTCATCAGAGGCATTAAATGAGTCTGAAATGGTCGTAACACCAGAAACAATACGTCACTGGAAAGAAGTAGGAGCCCGTATAAGGGAAATACGGCAATTAAAGGGTAAGGACCTGAAACAAATGGCTATAGAGTCTAATCAGGCAATAAGTATTGTTAGCCAATTTGAAAGAGGTGTACGCTCTACAAGCATCAACTACGCCTTATTCCTTCGTAATGAATACGGAATTAGTTTTGATTGGATCTATGATGGAGAAATTATTGACCGTATTTATAGGGATGTTATTAAAAAGAGAGAATTTGACCCTGTAGAGATAGGTAGCCGTATTAAAGAAATACGCAAAAATAAGGATATGACACAAGAGAATTTCGGTCATTTAGTAGGATTATCTTCTGTAGGTGTGGGTAATATTGAAAATGGGCATAGAACTCCAAGAGTTGAAACTGCATTGAAAATGAAAAAAACACTACAAAGACCGCTTGATTGGATCTATTTTGGTGATGAAATAATTCTTCCAAAAAGTGCTGAACGCTTGAAAAAACTATTTTGCTTTTAATCTCAAACATCATCTAAATTCACCATAATACGGTATTTACAATTGGTTAAGGCTTGGATGTTATGGAGTGTGAACAGTTTTTAGAATATTCATTAGAGATATTGAATGAGTACAATTTGATTATAACGCCAGAAATACGCCAATATTGGGAAGCAGTAGGCACGCGTATAAGAGAAATACGAAAGACTAATTGTAAGACCTTAAAAGAAATGGCTATAGGGGCTAATCTATTGGAAAACGCTATTTGTCAGTTCGAAAAAGGCATATGCTCTACCAGTATTAACTACGCCTTGTATTTGCGTAATGAATACGGAGCTAGCTTTGATTGGATCTATGACGGGGAAATGATCGATAGGCGTTACGAAGATATTATCCAAAAGAAACAACTAAATCCTAAAGAGATAGGAAGCCGTATTAAAGAAGTTCGAAAAGCTAAAGGCATGACTCAAGTAGAGTTTGGCAATTTAATAGGATTAACTTCTGTAGGTGTAGGTCATATTGAAACTAGGCTTAGTACGCCTCGTATAGAAACGTCTCTTAAGATAAAGAAAACAACTAAAAAACATCTTGATTGGATTTACTTTGGGGATGAAGTCATCATACCAAAAAGTGTCATAAGAGCCCAAAAAGCCAAATCCGCTAAAAGCAAATAGTCCCAAACATCATCTAAATCATCGTAATTGTATAGTCTATAGTATATATATCATATATTGTATAAAGTATATTTTATCACCCATAATAGGTCATAATCATACAGTGCAGAGGGTATATTTATGGGTCATTTGAGGGCATGTCTAAAAATATAGTGTTTGGGGTAATATTCATCCGTATGTTTATCCGTATATTCATCCGTAGGTTTATCCGTAGACTATCCGTAGGTTTATCCGTAGACTATCCGTAGACGGTCTTAAAAACATCGATATATCAATAACTTAATCCGTATATTCATCCGTATAATTCATCCGTATATCCGTGTTTAGTATAATTATGAAAAAACATCGATATATCAATAACTTAATCCGTATGAATAACCCCCTTATATCTAGCGATATATAGCTAACGCTAATCTCTCCCTGATCCAGTTGCACTGTTTCCGAGATCAAGTC
>NZ_JACETX010000072.1 GCF_014048425.1 Candidatus Liberibacter sp.
AAGCTATATAGCTTGAATCGAACTCTAGCTATCAATTCCCTTCTGAATATTAAGAAGAAAATTGAGCTTCAAGGCACAAAACGAGAGGATATTTATGAGAAGTATACAACAATATTGAGCCGATGCACTATCATACGACCTAGAAGACTTGTTAGTAAGCCACATTAGTTTTCAAAGAAAAATAGTACTTGTTTTCTCGAACAGAACTTCGATAGTGTTTGCGAAAACAAGTACATAATGGGCTTCTTACGTATGCAGGAAATAAGTGTTTATATGCTGATAAAAACGATATTCACAAGATTGAATCATATAATTCTTGCTAGGATAAGAAAATAAGGTTATCCTCTCTTTTATAGGATTCTAGGTTATTGCGTTTTTGTTCGGTTTACGATGTACTTTTCTATTTCCTTTTTATCGTAATTTATACGTTATAGTGATGCCATCATATCAGGAAATATCCGTGAATATAAAAACTCATAAATATATTACCTTTATCGTCATAGCTTGTCTTCTTTCTGCGTGTAGCATGTCCCAGATCTGGAAAAACGGACAAAAAGAATCTTTTCCTATCATAGGATCTTGGGAACACAGTAGCGGTATTATATCAGAATTTTATCGTAATGGAACCTTTAAAACCATCTCAACGGATCGTTCCAACACCGTTTTAGCAAAAGGTTTTTATCAGTCTATCTCTTCAAAAGGTATAGAGATCAAGTTAACTTCGATAATGAGAAATATGTCGGAAATTATTCAATGTAATTTTGTGAACCACAGTAAATTAAACTGTGTTTCTAAAGATAGAGGACAGTTTTATCTTGAACGCTTGACATCCTCACTCCATCCTAAAGGATAGGAATTTTACGACATACTTTGATAAAAATTTTTCATCACCAAAATAATTTTTGATTTTTCAAGGGAAATATAGAGGAAATTATGATTCTCATCACAAATTCGTTTTATAATAGGTTAAGTATTCGCAACGAATATGACTGATGTTTTACTCGTTTATTGTCCTAAGAATCAGATTCTTCCTTTTAAGGTGATATTATCAAAATCATCTTATAGATCCGTTTATCGAAAGGAATAATTTTTCGAGAAACAATTAAAGACAACTTGGAAAGTGCATGGATGACTTTGGTATGAAAATCCCCTAGAAATCAGCATACATATCTTTCAATGGAAACGATAGATCGTTAAGCTCTGTTTTTCTTTGTTATATCCGAAAAAACTTCAAACTACATATTGTGAGTTTAGTATGTCGATGAATATTTTTCCCTCTGAACCGCCAAACCATCCTGATGTAAAATTTGGAAAAATTGGAGTTTTAATACTCAATCTTGGAACACCAGATGGTTATGATTTTTTTTCCTTACGTCGGTATTTGAAGGAATTTCTTCTTGATAAGCGTGTCATTGAATTGCCATCTTGGAAATGGTGGCCCATACTCTTTGGGATTGTTCTCAATATCCGTCCCCAAAAGATTAAACACGCTTATGCTACAATTTGGAATACCAAGCAAGATGAAAGCATATTACGAACTCATACACGCAATCAGTCCACCGGACTTGCTCAAAGATTAGGGGATTCCCCTTCCATAATTGTTGATTGGGCTATGCGATATGGAAAACCATCAGTAGATAAAGCGATTGATAACCTTAAAGAAAAAGGCTGTGATCGCATTCTCTTGTTTCCTCTTTATCCGCAATATTCCGCAGCTGTTACAGCAACTGCACAAGATAAAGTATTTAAAAAGCTGATGCGCATGCGTTGGCTACCAAGCTTGCGAATTGTTCCTCCTTATCACGACAATCCTGATTATATTGCAACGCTGGCAAATTCAGTGCGTACGCATTTTGCATCTATCCCGTGGAAACCCGAAATACTTTTAGCCTCATTTCACGGAATGCCGGTTTCCTATTGTCTCAATGGAGATCCTTATAGCTGCCATTGTCGCAAAACTGCACGCCTTCTAAAGGAATCTCTATCACTATCCGATAATAATTTTCAAATGAGCTTTCAGTCGCGTTTTGGACCCACTGAGTGGCTAAAACCTTATACCGATAAAACAGTTGAACAATTGGCACGCAATGGAATTAAACGACTGGCTATCATAGCTCCTGGTTTTTCTTCTGATTGTTTGGAAACGCTTTACGAGATCTCTCACGAAGTACGAGAGATTTTTATCAATCATGGAGGACAAGAATTCACATATATTCCTTGCCTTAATAACAGTGATCCCAGCATCGATCTTTTGGAAAAAATAATACGTCGTGAACTGATGGGTTGGATTTAAAAATGAGAAAATCATTCTCGCTCTCTCTTTGCACAATCTGCAATACTATTCTTGATCAGCATTATTCATGATACCGAAAAATCCTTATTTCACTCAGATAAGAAATATGCACAAAGAATAAACAATTGAATTACTCAGAAAATAAATCAGGAAAATATTATAATCCCAGATATATAATCTGGGATTATAACCTATTTTTTATATGAATTTTCCTCAAAAAAATTACTGTTTTAAAGAATCTCCCACCGAAACCTTAGAATGAATAATATCCGTTATTGCATCATCGCTAATCTTGAGTTGTGCAATAGCATCAGGATTTTTTGCATAAACATAATCACGAGCTAGATTTATAATCTCTGGCGTGGGAACAGAAGATTTAAATCGTGACATGGCGAATTGCAATGCATTTTGTGCAGACTGGTGGAGGCTATTGCGTAACATTGTTTCTATTTCCAATTGCTTGGCTTCACCGGTTAATTTTAAAAAAGTTCGTCAGTGGCTGCGCAAGATTTTTAATAAATAGGGGAATAACGACAGAAACTACTAATGTCACAACGGGTTGAAATATTTCTATTAAATTAAAAAATACAGAATGCATCACAAATATCCTTTTATAAGTACGTATACGTGTTGTTTTGATAAAATCAATGTGTGTTCTTTTGTGATAAATTTGCGTTAGTTATATGCTGTGATCACATCCTCTCTGTTTGTGAAATATCTACCAAAGATGGCAATTTTTCGTGTGGTGAATTTTTTTGATATCTCAGCATGAATAAGAGATTTTCCGATTGCGTTCTGCATAAGAGATATCTTCCAGACTCTCTTTCGCTACGCCTATACCGATCGACTTAATCTCTCTTGCTATACAGATCATTATATGAGAAGCACGCCGGTCCAGCCTTATAGCCTCCGAATTTTTATAGGTATTCGGTTTTCAATACTGATGGATAGTGGCAAGGTTATTCACAAGAGTGACTTCTTGGATTGATCCAAAGATATAATATTTCCTCTGTATTCTTGTATATCGAATTGGATTTCTGGCATTTAATCAGCCACGACATACCCTCACCTCCTTCAATCAAAATTCAAAAGATGGTTACAGGTGATTGTTTTCTGTTACCCCGTACCTTTGGGTCACCCCCCGTGATTCCATTTCCCCG
>NZ_JACETX010000008.1 GCF_014048425.1 Candidatus Liberibacter sp.
TTCTATAGACACAAACTCCGAACCATAGTATAAAGGCAAGGAGAAAGATTAGAAATTGAAGTAAAATCAAGTGCTTATAAAGCGAGAGAAATTATTCCAAAAGTTTAAATAATCTGGTTGGGGCGCCTGGATTCGAACCAGGGATCGCGGTATCAAAAACCACTGCCTTGCCACTTGGCTACGCCCCAAAAACAAAAAATCTACATACTCATCTCAGCTAAAAAAGCTCTTTAAATGATCAAGGTAACCCCTCGTATTCTTATCTACACCATGCAAACTAATGCCGACAAGCAAAAAAATAAAGATTTTCAATATCCTATTATATAAAGCAATAGTATTGCCAAGGACTTTTAGAAATAACTTATTATTAGCTTTTCTTCCTTCTAACAAGTCAGAATCACTATCATAACATAAAATATACTTTTATTGTTGGAAAATCACTCCCAAGTTAGCTATCTTCCATTAAGAATCTTTCTTCTCAAAACTATTACAAACTTAATTGTAAAGGAGTTCTTTTCTCTTACCCAATAAGATCTCAAGCTCTTATAAAGAGACTTTTCAAATATTTCTCCGTTTAATATCTTTAATGCAAGATACCTGGATATAACCCCGACTGCCCATAACTGCTCGCTACCCTGAAAAAATAAATCGTCTGCTCGTTTTAAAAAACATTCCTTCATAAGAAATATTGATTTAGATAAAAAAGATCGCAATTTTGATACACACTGACCTCCCAAAAACAATAGGAATCTTTGGCAGATTATCAGAAATAAAACACTTATAACTGATTTTAAATAATGTCAGACTACACCCCTTCTCTTAGAAGATCTAAAAAGTGAATAATACCTATCGGTCTTTGATTATCATCTACCACCAAAAGCACAGAAATATTGTGCCGCTGTAAAAGATTCATTGCAATTGTCAGCAAAGTATCAGCCATGATAATCTTTGGATTAGGCGTCATCACATCATCAACCACTAAATTATTAAAATCCTTGTGAAAATTTCTAAAAATATCGCCTTCTGTCATAATTCCTTGCAATCTTTGATTTTCGTCAATAATAGCAACACATCCAAATTTTTTCTCCGAAAGGATGTGAGCAGAATCCATCAATGAAGTACCAATCTTGACAAGGGGAAGTCGTGCACCAGTATGCATGACATCCGAAGCACGACTGAGCAATATCCCTAACTTTCCTCCTGGATGAAAATCATGAAAATCCTGTTCTGTAAAATGACGCGATTCCAGAAGAGCTATAGCTAAAGCATCTCCTATTGCTAATTGCATCAACGCAGAAGTCGTAGGCGTCAATCCATACGGACAAGCCTCTGACTCTTTTGGCAAGGTTAGTATAATATCCGCATGAGATGCCAGAGTAGATTTTTCTCCTGATGTAATCGCTATCAGCGGAATAGAAAAACGTCGCGAATAAGATAAAATAGCTTTAAGCTCATCGGTCTCACCACTCCAAGAAAGTGCAATAATAACATCATCTTGAGAAATCATACCAAGATCACCATGATTGGCTTCAGCAGCGTGTATAAAAAATGCCGGAGTTCCCGTAGAAGCCAAGGTAGAGGCGAATTTGCAGCCAATATGACCACTTTTACCAACTCCAGTGACAATAACACGACCACCAATAGCCTTTATCGCCTCTATAGAATGACTAAAGGGCTGAGATAAATGCCCTAATAAAGCTTTCTCTAAAGAACACAATCCTTTTTTTTCAATTTCAATACTTCGAAGCGCCGATTTAATTGCTGAATTCTTCATCAGAGCATAATTTTCTTTAGTAGATTCTTTAAAATTGAGAAACGATTTAATAAAATATCCAGATCATGTTAACAAACCAAGCGATCTAAATCACCAACAAACTGAAATACCTACTGGTTTTCAAAAAAGAAAATACAATGCGATTATTGAAGGCAATATTAGTTACCAGAAAACCCTGCCTATATCTTGATGATAAAGTAATACTGAAACATATTCATCGATTATGACTCAAAAAAATCACATTCTTACAAAAAAATCCCCCCTGAAATGAAAAATAATTTTGTAATCTAAACCAGCAAGATCCCTCAACTCTTCCCAAGCCGTAGGTGTCAGGACGTCTCCCTTTCATCCCTTGATGAGAAAGTATCTCTGCCTCAAAATCAACGAAAAGCATATCTTGCTCTGATAAAGCTCAAAAAAGATATGTTTTGCTCATTCTATTTTTTCCCAAAATACATCCCTAAACTCTCTAACTCTTATTGAGTCTTTGATCAAGGGTTATGAGCGGTAAAACTTTGATTTTTCATCATAATATATATTTAAAGCACTTTCCTCGACAAAAAATAAGACCATACAAAGCTTTTTTCTGTCTTGGTCATTGTTTGATATTTCTGTTAACAGATATCAAAGGGAAACAGAAAGACAACCTTTCAGCAATCGATTTAAAAGACTATTAGATGAAAAGATAAAAACATCTGACAGTCCTGCTCTCGTTTATAAGATTGGTCGCCTACTACCTTCACACCTGTTTTTAGGTTGTCTGCGTATTCCTCATATATCTTCTTCTGCTATTTTTACAAACGGCAGCACGTCCCCCTTCCTCTGCTTCAAATGCGACAATAAATTTTAAATTGTTCCAGAATAATTAGGACTTTCGCGAGTAATCACAACATCATGAGTATGCGATTCCCGCAATCCAGCCCAAGATACACGAATAAAACTTGCTTTATCTTGAAAATCTTTAATCGTCGCAGCTCCAACATATCCCATGGAAGATTTAAGACCACCAGCCATCTGATGGAGCACCGATGCCACTGGTCCCCTATAAGGAACCTGTCCTTCTACTCCTTCAGGAACCAACTTCAATGTATCGGTTATCTCTTCCTGAGAATAACGCGCAGCTGATCCCCGTGCCATAGCGGAGACAGATCCCATTCCCCTATACGACTTAAAAGGACGACCCTGATGCAGAAATATCTCACCTGGACTTTCATCAGTTCCTGCAAGCAATGAACCTATCATAACGGATCCAGCTCCTGCAGCAATTGCTTTCGCAATATCACCAGAAAATCTAATACCTCCATCAGCAACAACCGATACACCTGCATGAGATGCAACATCAACAACCGACATAATCGCAGAAAGCTGCGGACATCCAACACCTGTTACAATTCTAGTCGTACAAATAGATCCTGGACCAATACCAACTTTTACAATATCCGCACCCGAATCAATTAACGCTAAAGCTCCTTCAGCAGTGGCAATATTTCCAGCCATCACCAATACGGAAGGAAATTTTCTCTTAACTTCTTTTACTGTATCTAATACTTTCCGAGAATGTCCATGGGCAGTATCGACGACCAGAAGATCAACACCAACGTCAACAAGTAGATCTACTCGCTCTTCCATATCCCTAGAAACCGAAATAGCTGCAGCAACACGAAGACGCCCTTCTCGATCTTTAGTTGCATGCGGATTCAGTTGTGATCTCTCTATGTCCTTAACAGTAATCAAACCGATGCAACAGCCTCCATCATCTACAACAAGCAATTTTTCAATGCGATGTTTGTGGAGCAAAGCCTTTGCTGTCGCAAGACTAACCGTTTTCTTAACCGTAATTAAATCTCGAGTCATCAATTCAGCAACCGTTTGACTGGTATTGGAGGCAAAACGCACATCGCGATTGCTCAATATACCTACCAGTTTTCCAGGATTAGAAGAACCAGATTCAACAACTGGAATAGCCGATATACCATGCATCTTCATCAAAGATAACGCACTAGCCAAAGTAGAATCCGGAGAAGTCATGACCGGATTAATCACCATACCACTTTCAAACTTCTTGACTTGATGAACTTGTGCAGCCTGTTCAAGAGGAGAAAAATTTTTATGTATCACACCCAAACCACCAGCTTGGGCCATAGCTATTGCAAGACGGGCATCAGTTACTTGATCCATAGCCGCAGATATAATCGGCAAGTTAAGATCAAAATCTTTAGCTATCTTTGTAGATATATCAACATCAGTGGGTACAACTTCAGCGTATCCAGGTTGTAATAAAACATCATCAAACGTTAAAGCTACACTGCCCATTTTTGTCTCAACAATCCGTGCCATATAAAAAAATCCTCATTAAAAATATACCATAACTCCCAATAGCATCTTATTAACATCCGTTAAAACAATCAACGGCTCACAAATTCTTCTTTGAAATCTGTAAAGAACATTTGAACACATTTCTCATAACATCCACGTCTTCTCTGCATTTTTTGTCTGTGAACCCACCAAAATCCTGTCTTTTATATATAATCTAGAAAAAATTATAAAAAATAAAGTTTATCTCAAAATATCGTTATCTTATAAAAATAGTCTATAAAATATATGTTTGGAATTTTATATATACAATCAATTCACTGAACGCTCTTCTTTTAATAGGAAAAATACCACAAAGCATTCATTCCCCTTCCACAAGGGAAAGAGGATAACATAAAACGCATCCCTCTACTAACGAAGTTCAGAGACTAACAATAAATCACAACCATTAGAGACGAGGATAAAAAACATGGAACATGTTAATGCATTTTTTTTGATATCATAAACTGCTTCTTTTGGTTGTAATGGGAATCCATTAACACTATTAAAACATGACAGAATGAAGACGTTTAATAATTGGATACATCCTTAATACAAACTTTAAAACAATGACTTAACTTGTCGAAGTCCAAAACAGGATACCGTGAATTTTACCGAACCTTTAGGATATCGGTCCCGCACCTTTAAGGCTTTTTCCTCACCATTCCATAAAATCTCTTGGATTGCGGGTTTTGCAAGCTAGTCTAGAATAGCGACTGTCTTGAGAGAAGATGCCGCTATCTTCGTTAATAAGCGTTATGTTATCCAAGTATAGAACAAGAAGTGGATACGGGGCCGATAGTCAGCATAAGAGATCTTGTCTTGCTATATCCTTAAATTGACCCAAAACTTGTTTTGGCAATAACCCCCAACCCTTCATAAAAGGATTATCAGTAATATCATATATGATTGTGTTACGAGACAAACAATCAACGTGATATAATCAAAAAAATCCACCCAATGTTTCTTTTTCCTGGATCACAGAAAACTCTACGGCAACGCCTCCAGGAAAATGTCGTACGACACGACCATGAATGTTATTAAACAATACTGTAGATGATATCTCTGGCTGCGGAGCTACATTCACAGACACCCCAGAAACCGATATATCAATCACCTTACAAGGATGCACAGAATCGTCTTCTAAAACCAACTCTCCATAGACTTCCCAGCAAACTCCACGAACATGTTGACGATAATCCGTAAGATTCAGATCATCTTTATTTGATAGCCAAATGAGCTTCTCTGCCAACTTTTGTCGATTATGCTCAGAAGTGATGATTCTTACTACACATCCTCTTTTGCTATCGCAATTTATGACCTTACCTTCTACGCGTCCAATTTGTTCAATAAAAACAATGATACGCTCTCCTATTTTAATGCCGACATTATCATAGGAAAAACAAAGCCCACCTGGTGATACTTCGCGGACCCGACATTCATGTTCTTCACCATTGAACAACAAAAAAAGTCCTCTAAGATCAACCTTCATGCGCTGAAATGCACGCTGATCTATAAATTGCAGATTGCGAATACTTCGGTACATTCTAAAACATCTCTGATTACAACCACACCTAACTATCAAAGGTTGTATGATATATAAATTAACAATTTATTATTTAATCATATGAATCTTCTTATTCGAATTCTTGGATTTCTTTTGTGATTATCACAAAATCTGGAATTTACTTTCGCCCCCCAAAAAAATCCTCACCACGACACCTATAGCCTGATTATCAAGAAAATATAAAAACATAATAAAAATTTCAGCGCCGAGCCCAATTTATAATTTATTTTTTAAATGAAACACATAGATATACAATAAGATATCGTCTTATTGACTAGAAAAAAATTGGCATGGATGTTCTCTTATAAGAGATTTTTTTTAACACATAATCCGCACGTCAATTATAACATTGGTAAGAATATTTTTTACAATATAAATACATAAAAAATACAATTAAATCAGTTATTTAAATGAATAATTTTACATAAAATATCATTGATTTTCTCAATTATCCCATCCTTTCTTTCGTTGTAATCTTTACGATAGTTGGTTTTTCAAAATCATTAACCATAGACAGAGAATTCTCAGCGGCAGTATCATTAAATGCTACCACAATCAAAAATACAGCTTATCTATAATGCATAAAAGAAAAAGTTGGCGATAATACTACGAATTTTTATGAAAAACAATAAGATTCCTAATCCGTCAATCCATCTGATCTCGCTTTTAATATGCTGAACTCTGATAACAATCTCTTTAGTAGTCTCTGCGAATATAAATTTCTCTATATTGCCATACTGCCATATACTGTTTTCAAGCCAGAATACATTCTTTACATTAACAATTTAAAGTTCCGGCAAGCTTTATTCCATCGCTTTATCTATCAAAGTCTATTGCTTGCTTTTTATCTGCCTAGAACTTGCAGAAATTCTTTAAAATACAAAAAAATTAAACGCAAAACGCATTGAACACATCTCTGAACTATCAAGAAAAGCGCGACTGATAATTATTATAATTTATGCATATCATTGACATCCATCAATATACCTGAGGAAATTAAAAGGAAAATATTAATAATCATTGGAGAAACTCTCCTGTAGATTTTTTTAAAATAGATCAAAATCGCACTCACGAAACACCAAACGACAAATCCATCATGATCTTTTGTTTTATGACCCAATCATCCATTCAATCTTCTCTCTAGATCTCAGCCATCTATTGGCTGATACCAAAAATATATACTATTAATTTTTGTTTTTTTATGGTTGTTGTCCTGCCTTTTTATAGGTTAGGCTGATACATTTTACTTTATATACTTTGTATGCTATAATACTTCCATAAACAAAAGAAATAACGCCTTAAAAGCAATAACTTAATTGCCCCAAACCCTAAATTATATATCGTGGATATTACTACCTTTTATTTATGCCAATCCCGCATCTTTTAAGCTCTCTTTTTCACAATACCATCCAGCCTAAAATGCAAGAAATGGTCTCTTGAGAAACGAAGTTTCGTGCTGCTAATGGATCATAATCAATTATTCCTTACTTGACCATCCGTATCATGAGAGATGGAAAAACGATAACCCAATAGATCGTTTTTAGCAGACGTACTGAATCATTAAAATCTAAAACCCTCTTTAATATTAGTTGTAACATTTTGAGAATCTAGCTTTGCCAGTCTTAAAGGTACATCAGATTTGTTTTCCTCAATAGCTATTTAAGTTCTGCTTTGGAGCTTTAATCTCTCCAATTATCTCTTGTGCTTGATATAGTTTGAATACAAATCAAATATAAAGGGAACGAAAAGAAGCATAAACATAAATGCACTACCAACGATGAACGAACTTATCATTTTCCCTATCAACCTTTGATGCTGTATACGATGCAACCAATCGCCTACCGATAGGGAATCTACTAACATTTCAGCATTTTTAATGAATGCACCAACGCCTTTTGAGGCGTTAAAGAAATCTAAAATATCATCCTAACTTGTAACTTTCTTCAAAATATCTTTGGATGCCTATCTTCCTCGTTCTTTCGCTAACTCCTGACAATGTATAGATGGTAAAAAATAGCGATGTCTAAATTATATACACGTGAAGTGACCTCTAAAAAACTAGCCTATGATACCGCCAAAATGATAGCAGATAACGCCTAAAAGGTAAGACTAGAAGTTTCCTAACCTATAGAAATTACTGAGTCTGAATTTAGCACTCAATTTACTTAAGTCATTGATTTTGATTGTATCAATATTTTCATTTTAGAAGATCAGTTTTTATAGACGCTGAGTCGAATACTTCAATATTCTCACCTTGTAGCTCATAGAGAAACTCTCTTTAAGAGCTTTTTGTATTGAGCGAATACATCAAGGTGAAAGAATAATAGGCACTTTAATGCGTATCAGCGCACCAATGTTAACCGTATCTTTGATGATAAGGACCTTAAACAAACATCAAAAATCGGATATATCTCAACACATATTCCAAAATGTTCATTCCAAAAAGAGTCAAATATCTGAGAAAAAATCCGTTCCTGGAAGCAGAAAATACCCTACTATCTTTTCAGGATTCTTCCTTTTCTCTAGGAATTTTCAGGAACTTCCTCCAATGACGGAGAATATTTCTTATCTACCATCGCCGTTACACAAGAATCTGACCAAACATTTAATGACGTCTCAAACATATCTACGAAACTATATAATGGCAAAATTATACTCATCAAATTTATAGGTATGCCTATATTCGTCAATAAACTTGCACTCAGGAAAAAACACCCCATCGGAACACCTGCATTACCAATCGCAGCGAAACAAGCAATGAACACCCAAAGAAACATGGTTGCTAAAGTAATATCAGCTCCATGATTTTGCATAACATAAATTACCGTCGTAAATATAAAAGCAGCACAACCATTCATGTTAACAGACGTACAAAAAGGCAATATCGACCTGCTTATCTGTGGAGAAATATGAAGATTTTTTTCAGCAAATTTCATAGTAACAGGCAATGTTCCTGTGGAAGATTTAGAGAAAAAAGCCACTACCAAGGCAGGTATCATTCCTTTGAAAACTCTCAATGGATTCAAACCGTTAAAATACAAAAAAATTGGTAAAACTACTGCTCCTTGAACCAGATTAGCTAACAATATAATTGCCAAATATTCACCCAAACCCATCAATTCCAGTCCTTTTTTAAACTGGAGAATTGTAATGGTAATGAAACAACCTAAAGCCAAAGGAATTATTTTCATAAGCCAACTGGTAATAGTCGAAAACACACTATACATTCCTTCGAATAGAGCAATGACAGTGCTTTTTGTCTTTGTATCTGGAATAAAATGGATAGCAATTGCTATGGAACCACAAATCAAAAAAATTCCTATAATTTGACCTTCTAAAAATGGAGCCAAAAAATTTTGCGGAACCAAATTAACGATATACTTCAAATAACCGGCATTATAAATATCTACAGGAACATTCGATATATCTGATTGTAGAGTCATATTTGCAGGAGAAATTACTTTATAAAGAACAAGCGCCACACATGCAGCCAGCAAAGTCGTTGCAATCGTGTAATAGATGGTCAATTTCCACATTTTGCCCATTCCTTGCTCAGGAGTGCACCTCGCCAAACTCACAATTAAAGACAGAGATATCAAAGGCAAACTGATAAATTTAAAAATTCTAATAAAAATATTCGCAATGATTTCTGCAAAGCCATGCAAAACCGGCAAATCCGTAATTCCTGAGAATATACCTACTAATACAGCCAATATATAAAACAGATAAACACCTTTTCTCGACTGCGAACAAACCATCTTTCCCACAAACATAATCAACTCCCTACAAGAACGTTGGATCGAATCAATTAAAAAAAAAAACGATCTTTTCAATATACCTTGGAAGAATCTCACATCAAGAAAAAACGCTTTCATAATAAACGATATTTTTGCAATAACTTCTTCCTGATTAATCTTTTAAAATAACAATAATTCCTTTTTTAAAACACTGCTAGCCTTTCGTTTATAAATTCAGGGAATGTTATTGTAAGACTTCAGCAGATTATGAAACTTCCGTGTGAAAATCTCCCTAAGCAATATTATAGATTATACAATAAAGAAAGAGAACCATTCTCAATGAGTTCTGAGATCTTATGACATTCGCAGAGGACAACGAACCAATGCACGAGGGAGAAACAGAGCATTCCAGAGAAAGAGGGATATCAATCCTATAAAAATAACCGCTCATTGCATTGATTGGTTGCAATGTTCATTCCATCACTAGCGAACATGAATCTATTTATTATGAAAAAGTTTTATGCATGCCTTTCAAGAAATCCCAATATTTCGATTGCATGGTGTGATGTAAAGAAAGCCGTAGCCAAGAACAGGAACAAGGCATTTTCTAATCGAAGACAATCAAGAACTACAAAGAAATTGTAGATTTTGTTTTTGATAAGACAAACTAAAAACCAGTATTTAAGAAATAAAACCAATGACTAAAATCATCAACCGAACAACTTAAATTGAGATACGGCTATCGGCTGTCTTTCATATTTTCCTCTGATAACCGTTCACCATCCAAAAATACAATGTGTTGTATCACATCAAAACCAAAATATTCACCGTAATCATCACAAGCGATTAATCACCCAAAGGAATACGGCTGATAACTATCCTAATCTTATACCCCATAAAACTATCTGATCTACATTCCTGTTTTTAAATCTCTTAAGTCTTGCATAGACGCCTATCAGAGATGGCGACATTTTTATGTGTCATCTCATGGGAAATATTTTTCCTCTTCAGGATCGTTTGGCAACTGGTTTAGAGAGAGATGCAAAGAATCTGGTCGCCCCGACGAAGTACAAAGCCTACGGATGAAGAACAATAGGAACGACTATGGCACTGTCCCTGCCCCCCAAAAAAAGGCTAGCGCTAGTACTAGTCTACACGAACTTATGGTAATGTTTGGGTGGTCAAAAATAGATATGGTTGAATGATATAAACAGAACGTTAACTCTAAAAAAACAGCCCAAAAAACCTGGACTATAATACAGCCAAAATGATAGCATTAACGTGTAAAAGGTAAGACCAACTGTTTTCTAATCCATTGAAATCACAGAGTGTATGTTGAGGAGAACATTGACTTATGTCATTGATATTTCAACATGACATCGCCCCTTCTGAGGATACCACAGCTTGGAATTAAAATTTCGAACCTATTTCTATTAGCATTTCTACACAAATCCTATATTCCCTTATCTGATGAGAGTATAGAGATCCGACTGATCTACGTAGTCGCAAAAACATAAAAAACAATAAAAACAAATCCTGAATGAAATTGCCTGCAGAAATATATCATCGCCAAGGCAAAACTTCTTCAGAATCAGAGAAATTTACGCATCAAAATCAGCACGCTTCAACTCTATTGACTGACCACACCCACAAGAAGAAATCTGATTAGGATTATGAAAACTAAATCCGGAATGAAATTTCGTCGTCTCATAACCAATTTCCGTGCCAATAAGGTATAGTAAAGCAGAAGGATCAATCCAAATTTTTGCACCATCCTTCTCTACCATATCGTCTCCGACAACTGGATCAGTCACCAAATCAACAACGTATTCCACACCCACACATCCTCCTTTTTTAAGAGAAATGCGAATACCCTTAGAAACTCCATCTGAGTTTTTTACTATATCTCTTACTCGAGACGCCGCTTCCTCTGTAACGGTTACTACATTATGAGACACCATATCCAATTCTCTCCTCGGAACTTAAAACGACCATCAACTCTATTTCCCCCAAAAAATAAATATCCAAGAGCTTTCGTGGCAAAAAATAACTACTAATATTAATAATAACCGATAGAAACACGTGCTTCTTCTGACATAAGATCCGGTCTCCAAGGAGGATCAAAAGTTAAAGCAACCTCCACACCGGATATTCCTTCCACTGCACCAACAGCATTTTCAACCCACTTAGGCATCTCTCCCGCTACAGGACAACCCGGAGCAGTAAGTGTCATCAGAATTTTAACCATGTAATTATCTTCAACATCAATCTTATAAATAAGACCAATTTCAAATATATCAGAAGGTATTTCTGGATCACGTACAGTTTTCAAAGCAGCGATTATATCATCCGAAATTCTGGCAAGCTCCTCTTGGGGAATAGAGGATTGCGAAGAATGAGCAGCCAATCTAGGAGTATCGCAAATACTCAAATCATTATCAGTGGATTTTACATCACGCATAGCCAAAAATCCTCAAGCAAAAAACCGAACAGCACGTTTTAGAACTTCAATAAACTTATCAGATTCCTCTCGAGTATTATACATCGCAAACGAAGCACGACAAAGATAATCTACCCCTAAAAAATCTAATAAAGGACTTGCACAATGCGTTCCAGAACGAATAGCTATACCCTCTCCATCCAGAAAAACAGATAGATCATATGGATGAATATCCCTCAATCGAAATGAAATTATTGGAGAATCGTCCGATGAAACACTGAAAAGCCGCAAACCATCAATCTCTTTTAAATGAGACATAGTATATCGTGCAATCTCTCCTTCATATGCGAAAATAGCCTCTCTATTGAGGGATTCCATGTAGTCCAGCGCCATCCCAAATCCAATAGCCTGAACAATGGGGGGAGTTCCCGCTTCAAAGCGATGAGGCAAATCAGCGTAAGAGACTTTATCCTTCGTCACCTCAGAAACCATTCCCCCACCTCCCATAAAGGGTTCCATAGCATCAAGACGATCTCTTTTTCCATATAAAACTCCTATACCAGAAGGTCCATAGAGCTTGTGACTCGTCATTACGTACCAATCACAATCAAGATTTTGCACATCAAGCGGAAGATGAACAGCTCCCTGACTTCCATCAACCAAAACAGGAATATTGCGTTCGTGTGCAATACGACAAATATCCTTGATCGGAACATTGGTTCCCAGTACCTGAGACATGTGTGTAATAGCAACCAGTTTGGTACGCGCAGTCAAACATTTTTCAAATTCATCAATTTGCAAGCGACCCTGTTGATCAATAGGAATCCAAACAAGACGAGCACCACAGTTTTGACGTAAAAAATGCCATGGAATCACATTGGAATGGTGTTCCATAATTGATAAAACTATCTCATCATCCTGATGAACATGCGACATACCCCATCCATAAGCGACGGCATTAATAGCCTCAGTAGATGATCGTGTAAAAATAATTTCTTGTGGAGAGGACGCTTTCATAAAACGACAAACTTTGGCACGAGCATTCTCATACGATTCTGTCACTGCATTCGACATAAAATGCAATCCACGATGCACATTCGCATATTCATGGCTATATGTATGTACTGCGGAATCGATAACTACTTTTGGTTTTTGCGCAGATGCAGCATTATCAAGGTAGATGAGTGGATTTTTATGAACACTGCGAGACAATATAGGAAAATCTTTTCTTACAGTTTCAACATCAAAAATCATATCTTAGCCAATCCATGAAAACTATTATTTAGCCAGGAAAAAACAACTCTTTCCAAGGATTCCTGCAGCTCTTTATCCTCAAGATCTCTCAGAATTTCGACAACAAATCCACCAACAAGCATAACACGCGCCTGATTCTCTGGAATTCCTCGCGCCATGAGATAGTAGAGATGTCCGTGATTAATATCAGAAACAGTTGCGCCATGACCACATTGCACATCATCTGCGAAAATTTCTAATTCTGGCTTCGTAGAAAAACTTCCTTTATCGGAAAGCAAAAGAGTGTTAGAAGCCATAGACGCATTAGTCCTCTGTGCGTCAGAGGCAACACATATCTCTCCTTGAAAAACACCATTAGCCTTGTTTAATACAACATTACGAACTACTGCTGTCGAGAGCGTATCCTCAACTTTATGACGCAAAGACATTGAGAGATCATTATGCGTCAAGTCCTTTAATAAATTAATGCCTCGTAATATAAATTCAGAACCTTGACCTTCAACGTCAACAGATATTTCTCTTCTGACAACTCCTCGCCCAGCATTTACTACAAAAACTTTCAGAGAAGAATCTTTTTCTAAAGAGACACGTAACTGTCCTAAATGTGTATCCGCAAAACCTTGCTCTTGTACGATAATCCAAATAACTTCTGCGCCACTACAAATTTTTACATCTGAGATAGATGTTACTAATGAGGGAGAATCCGTGTGCGCTATGTAACGTTCAATAATCGTTGTTTTAGATCCAGCACCAAATTTAATGGGGTAACGAAGGTGCATATTTCCACCACACTGCACAGATTGCAATTCAATAGGACTATCAAGTTTACATCCTTCAGGAATATTGACTTCATAACCATCCCGTACCAAGATCGCATTAATGTGGCTAATCGCATCATGCTTATCAAGCGGCTCCAAACATATAGATTTTTCTTCCCCATTATTCAGAAGATGCGAAAAAGGACGAACTTCTATGCCCCTTGCTTGACAAGCAAGATCTTTCTCCTGACCAATACGTAACCTTATACTATTATTGCCAACGAGACACTTGTAATCATATTCAAACGGATTCTTTGTCTCCTCTTGCGTAGGAAATGTTTTGAGAATCCTTTTTAAATCTGTGTAGTGCCAACTTTCGACACGACGCGTCGGCAAAAGACCTTGGACTCGAAAATTGTGCAATAAACGCTCTCGAAACGCCGCAATGAACTGATTTGGAGAAGAATCTCTACAAACTTTTTCACAAATCTGAAGCAATACGTTTTCTGCTTCTGTAAAATTCTCCACACCCTACCTCTTTTCACCTGCGTCCGAAAAAACTTCTTCCATAAATCCAGCATAACCGTTCTTTTCAAGATCTATAGCAACGCTGGCATCTCCAGTTTTAACAATCCTGCCATCACAAAGGACATGTACAGTATCCGGTTTTACATAATCCAAAAGACGCTGGTAATGAGTAATAACAAGAAAAGAACGATCTGAACTACGCAAGGAATTCACTCCACGAGCAGCTACCTTCAAAGCATCAATATCAAGCCCAGAATCAGTCTCATCAAGAATACATAAACTCGGGTTTAGCAAACTCATCTGCAAAATCTCGGATAACTTTTTTTCCCCTCCAGAAAAACCGACATTAAGCGGCCGTTTGAACATATCCATGTTTATTCCTAAATCGCTGGCTACTTTTTTTACACGACGAATGAAGTCAGGGGTTAAAAGCTCTTCTTCTTGACGTGCCTTGCGCTGTTCATTCATTGCAACTTTCAAAAATTGCATCATCACAATACCCGGTATTTCCACCGGATACTGAAAAGCAAGAAAAATACCTTTCGCTGCTCTCTCTGCAATGTCCATATCCACAATGCTCTCACCCTTATAGAGAATATCTCCAGCCATTACTTCATAGTCCTTGTGCCCCGATAAAATATATGAAAGTGTCGATTTTCCAGAACCATTTGGTCCCATAATTGCAGCAATTTCACCGGGATGAACCTTGAGATCAAGCCCACGAATAATCTCAATATTCTCACCTACAACTTTTGCGTGAAGACCTCTTATTTCAAGCATTTTTTCCCACTTTATTTAAATATTACCAGACAAAGTACAACAACATCCGAACCCATCTTCTATCCGACCGATCCTTCTAGAGAAATATCAATTAATTTTTGCGCTTCTACAGCAAACTCCATAGGCAACTTCTGCAAGACTTCCTTAACAAATCCATTGACAATCAATGCTACAGCCATCTCTTCAGGAATACCTCTTTGCAAGCAATAAAATAGATGTGCATCAGAAATCTTTGAAGTTGTTGCTTCGTGTTCTAGGTTACAAGAGGGATTTTTTGCTTCAATATAAGGAACTGTGTGAGCACCACATTTATTCCCTATCAACAAACTATCACACTGCGTAAAATTACGGGCAGAATCAGCTCGACGATGCACTGAAACCTTTCCTCGATACGTATTGCTCGAAAACCCAGCTGAAATTCCCTTAGAAACAATACGACTCGTGGTATTCTTGGCAAGGTGGATCATCTTGGTGCCACTATCTATCTGCTGATGACCGTTAGAAATTGCAATAGAATAAAATTCTCCACAAGAATATTCACCTCGAAGGATGCAAGATGGATACTTCCAAGTAATAGCTGAACCAGTTTCTACCTGAGTCCAGGAAATCTTTGATCTCTTACCTCGACAATCCCCACGTTTCGTAACAAAATTATAAACACCGCCCTTTCCCTGCGCATCACCCGGATACCAATTTTGCACAGTAGAATATTTAATCTCGGCATCATCTAACGCAATCAATTCAACGACAGCGGCATGCAATTGATTTTCATCTCGTTGCGGCGCTGTACACCCTTCCAAATAAGAAACATAAGAATTCTCTTCAGCGATAATCAAGGTACGCTCAAATTGCCCCGTATTCTTTTCGTTAATTCGAAAATAAGTCGACAATTCCATGGGACAACGAACTCCCTTCGGAATATATACAAAGGAACCATCCGTGAAAACAGCTGAATTCAAAGCAGCATAAAAATTATCTGATATCGGAACAACCGAACTCATATATTTCCTAACAAGATCCGGATACTCACAAATCGCCTCCGAAATTGACATAAAAATAACGCCTGATTTCTTCAATTCTTCCTTAAAGGTAATTACCACCGATACTGAATCAAAGACTGCATCAACGGCTACCTTAGAGGTTTGCACTCCTGCCAGGATCTCTTGTTCTCGCAAAGGAATGCCCAATTTTTCGTAGATTCTAAGCATTTCCGGATCAACTTCATCAAGAGTCATAGGACCAACAAAACTCTTAGGAGAGGCATAATAATACAGATCATTGAAATCAATCTTGGGATATTTAACACGAGCCCAAACAGGCTCTTCCATTTTTAACCAACGTCGATATGCACCAAGTCTCCACTCCAGCATCCATTCCGGTTCATTTTTTTTGGCGGAGATAAATCGAACTATATTCTCATTCAAACCCTTGGGAGATTTGTCAACTTCAATATCCGTTACAAAACCGTATTTATATTGATCAACATCAATCTTGCGTACTCGCTTTACTGTATCTTGTACCGCTACCACCCATAATCTCCAATATACGCTAAAACAACAAGTCAAGTCCTAGCACTAAAATTCCAAGCACAGCCCCCCTATGCCGAAATTAATCTGCTATAATAAAACGCTAAAAACACATCTTCT
Source organism: Candidatus Liberibacter sp. (assembly GCF_014048425.1). Lineage (GTDB taxonomy): Bacteria > Pseudomonadota > Alphaproteobacteria > Rhizobiales > Rhizobiaceae > Liberibacter. The sequence goes on from NZ_JACETX010000008.1 coordinate 16,837, forward strand.
ATAGTTTTTGCATCATGCACTCAATTATATATAATCCAGAAATACGTTAACACAATCCACTGTCATTTCCAATCTCATTAAGATGAATTTCGATGAACTGTTCTATTCAGTGCCTTTAAAAAACTATCAACATCTTCTTGCGTCGTTTTAAAGCCCAAAGAAACACGTAGAGCCCCCTGGGAGGAATCACAACCCATCGCAGTTAAAACATGATTTTTTTTCAGCTTTCCTGATGAACAAGCAGCCCCAGCAGAAACAGCAATACCTTCAAGATCAAGCGCAATCTGCAATACTTCCGCTTTGATAGATGGTATAGTAAAAAAACAAGTATTAGAAACACGCAATGCATTTCTACCATGTATGGTAATGTCTGGAACCAATATCCGCAAGCCCTCTTCCAAATAATCTCGCAACTTGGAGATAGCCAAAGAACGTTCCTGTATATCCTTTCCCATCACCTTAACGGCGGCGGAAAACCCACAAATCGCCGCAAGATTTTCCGTCCCTGCACGATATCCTCTTTCCTGATCTCCTCCTCGTAACAGGTGATTTGGCAACATATTTTCTTCTCGAAACACAAGAGCTCCCGCCCCTACAGGAGCACCAATTTTATGTGACGAAAGGATCAAAAAATCGGCTCCTATCGTCTCTATAGCAATCGACATCCGTCCTGCTGCCTGCACAGCATCAACAACTAGAATTCCTTCATGTTTTTTGATAATTTTGGAAATTTCCCTTATTGGCTGAACAACACCCGTTTCATTGTTAACCAACATAACAGCAACCATAGGAATTCCCAAAGAAGGATTCCTCTTACTCAAAAGATCAGAAAGAGCTAATAGATCAACTATCCCTTCTGGCAAAACTGGTATTTGGTGAATCTGGTCCGGAAAAAATCTCCCCCCTGTATATACAGAGGGATGTTCTATAGCTGAAACAAATAAAGATCTTATCTTTATTTGCTGACGTCCTTTATAAAAATCCGGCGTCAAAACAAAATTAGCAGCCTCTGTTGCACCACTTGTAAAAATCACATTTTCGGGTTTTGCACCACAGAAATCCGCTATATCACATCGAGCTTCTTCGATATGAAGCCGCACCTTTCGTCCCTCCCGATGTACAGATGATGGATTTCCGATAAGCTCCAATGCATTCACGAAAGACTGCCGAGCTACATCAAGAAGAGGAGATGTCGCATTCCAATCAAGATAAACTCTATCAAAACAACATTTTTCTCTTTGTTCAAACACAAATTCAACCTATATCTGTCTTGAAAAAGAATCAATAGTTGCCTTATAATTATCATCTAGATGATAATTATAAGAAAGTAGGGATATTACACTATTTTATACCCTTTTTTCAAAATTTTATCAAGAGACCAAATCTAGTCATAATTCGTTTCAAACTTTTCCTCATGAGGTGATATATTTCTATGCCTGAAGTAGTTTTTAATGGGCCATCGGGTCGCCTTGAAGGACGTTATCAGCAGTCCAAAAATATCAGTGCTCCTATTGCATTGGTTCTCCATCCCCATCCGCAATTCGGCGGAACAATGAACGACCCTATCGTTTATCAGTTGTTCTATATGTTTCAGAAAAGAGGATTTACAACTTTAAGATTTAATTTTCGAGGAATAGGACGAAGCCAAGGTGTTTTCGACCACGGCGAAGGAGAATTATCTGACGCCGCATCGGCGCTTGATTGGGTGCAAAGTCTTAATCCTGAATGTAAACATTGTTGGATTGCTGGCTATTCTTTTGGAGCATGGATTGGAATGCAACTTCTGATGCGCCGTCCTGAAGTCAAGGGATTTATATCTGTTTCTCCTCAACCAAAAACGTATGATTTTTCTTTTCTAGCTCCCTGCCCTTCGTCAGGTCTTATTATTAATGGAAGCGCAGATAAAGTTGCAATTCAATCTAATGTCAGAGAATTGGTTGAAAAGCTCATGAATCAAAAGGGAATCCTTATAACCCACAAGGTAATCCCTGATACCAATCACTTTTTTACCAATAAAATTGATGAACTTATTGCTGAATGCGCCGATTATCTTGATCGACGCTTGGCTGGAGAACTTGCTCCGAATCCCATTACCAAACGCCTGCGCTGAAAACAATAAATATGGCACTACAACCGCCAAGAGGTCACAATCAATAATCATAACTTTGATCCTATGGATTATGATGGATGGAGTAGACGATAAGCCAAAATATAGCAACAAAAGGACGGATTAAGTCGTTGGCTCCCACTATCCTGTCAATACCTATTTTCGGCTTATGCGATTCAATCTTATCCATTCATATAGGCGTATCCGATGCAAGCTCTTTAAGAGCAAGATCATCTTCGCTTTGAAGTCTTCATATTTCAACATGTTGCCGGCTTACATACAAATCAAAGACAGAAAGAACAAAGCGGAGCAGAAATCTAAACGCACCACCTAGAGAAAAAATATCTATCATTTCGAGAACCAATACTTAATACTGAAAACATAGTATACAAAATAGTGGCTATTGATGTTAACACTAATCTACCTTGATTGATCCAGATCTAGACCGAAATATCCTGAGCTATCTTGATCTATCCTAACCAGTATCTGATTTTTTCTATGCAATGGAAAAATTCTAAAGCTTCCAGTATTTAGTCAGATAGTCGCCGTATTCAGCCAATGTGATATTTGTTGCTATTCCCAGCAATAAGCCGGACAGCAAAAGTTTTATTTCGCAAGCATTGCAGAGAGGCGCAATTTCTGTCGTGATACCCCATTCTATCTTGATGTGTTGACACTTTGATCTTACGACCCCTTCATCAACCATGATTTTGAACTTCTTAATATCATTTTTGTGGAAAGGTGAAAAATTCCGATAACCTACGAATTCAGGAAAATTGCAAATAATAATTCGCATAGGATATTCAGCATCATATCATACTCGCCAGAAAATCAGGAGATTAAGCCTTCGATAAAATAATACTCCCATTTAAATTTCTAAAAGGAAAATATCCCTAGAAAAGCAGTATCTGCAAATTTCACACCACTGCAAAAAAAACATTGGGAATCAAATATCCAATCAATAAAAACTTATTCTTCCTTAAAAATCGTCAAAGGTTCATGTCTAAAAGACATCCTAAAACAAATGTCTAACGTCAATCAAAAAATATCAAGCCATATCACCAATCATAATACAATAGGCTTTTATTCTGTCTGATTTCTTCAATGGAAAGGAATAGCCATATGAACCAAAATGATATATCTCCCTTTTCTTATGCAAACCTTGTTCTGATTTGGAACTATGGAAAAAGCATAACCATTAGAATAAAATACTTCTTATAAAACGGATGTTACCCGAAAAAACTCCTAATACCTTCTCCCCAGCTCCAATCCTAATACTTTCTCCCTATTTTACGGACAAAGATCTTTATAGTAACCAGATCAAAATACGAATTACTGCAATAGATTCTTGCTTTAACAAATATCTTAATTGTATTATTCTGAATGGAATCATACAATTGCGTCGCTATTTTATCAATGTATGAAACATAAAGCCACGCTTTATATTTTACCGAAAGACAAGGTCTTACAGAAAAATAGATAAACAAGAAAGTATTTTCAATACTCTTGCCCGCTTCTCAACAAAGGGTTGCTTTTAATCCCGAAATACGAAGGAAAAATTATGGTTGAAGTACCTCCTATCGCCGTTATCATGGGAAGCCAATCCGACTGGAAGACCATGAAACATGCAGCTGATATGCTAGATAAGCTGGAAGTGGATTATGAGGCTCGAATTATTTCAGCACATCGCACCCCTGATCGATTGGTGGATTTTTCTAAAAATGCACGCTTCGAAGGATTCAAGTTAATTATTGCTGGCGCTGGTGGCGCCGCACATTTACCTGGGATGGTCGCCTCTATGACGTCCATTCCTGTTTTAGGGGTTCCAATGGCATCACAGGCATTTCATGGATTTGATAGCCTTCTATCTATCGTACAAATGCCTGCAGGTGTACCTGTTGGCACAATGGCCGTTGGTTCAGCAGGCGCGATTAATGCCGCTCTATTGGCAGCAGAAATCCTTGCACTAAACGACGACGATCTTGCCGAGCGCCTAGATGAGTGGCGTACCCAACAAACACTATCAGTATCTGAATATCCAAAGGATGTTTCTCTATGAATCGAAAAACCATTGGTATTATTGGAGGCGGACAATTAGCACGAATGCTATCTATGGCCGCTGCTCGCTTAGGTTTTTGTGTGATTATTCTGGATTCCGATGCCGACTGTCCAGCAAATCAAGTTTCCAATCAACAACTTGTGGCAAGTTATACCGATACGAAAACCCTAGATACTTTTGCCAATCTTTGCGACTACGTGACGTATGAATTTGAAAACATCCCCGTAGAAACAATCTCGTATCTTTCTACCCTTTTGCCCGTATATCCATCAGCTAAAATAATCGAAATTTCTCAAGATCGTTTTGATGAAAAGAATTTTTTCAGAAGCTGTGGTCTTATTACAGCGGATTTTCACCAGATTAACTCACAGGAATCTCTTTTGAAAGTTCTTGATAACTTTAAAGGAAAAGCCATACTGAAAACCCGTCGCATGGGATACGATGGAAAAGGACAAAAGATCTATAATCACACTGATTCCACGCAGAATCTTTACAAATCCCTCGGCAATGTTCCTCTCATTCTAGAATGTTTTGTGAAATTTAAATGTGAAATCTCCATCATCGCGGCTCGTGCCCTTGACGGATCTATATGTTTTTATGACCCAATAGAAAACACGCATGTCGACGGGATATTGCGTAAATCGATAGTTCCTGCGAGTATTAGTGAAGAAACAGCTTCTTTCGCTCGCAATGCCATAAAAAAAATTTTAAATACACTGGAGCATGTCGGCATCCTTTGCGTGGAGTTCTTTGTCACCGTCGACGGAGGAATCATAGTTAACGAAATGGCTCCGCGTGTACATAATTCTGGTCACTGGACTGAATCTGCCTGTACCGTTTCACAATTTGAGCAACATATCCGCAGCATTACCAATCTTCCCCTTGGAAATCCCACCCGACATTCAGATTGTGTGATGCATAATCTTATTGGTTCTGAGATTAACCTATTGGAAAAATGGCTAAGGTGTAATTCTTGTTTTATCCAAGTTTATGGAAAATCAAAAGTAGTTCCTGGACGAAAAATGGGGCATGTTACGCAAATCTATCCCAAAAGTTATCTATAAAAATATGTCCTGCAACAGGATATAACAATCGCAAGATTTCTCTACTTCTGTTGACTTTACAATTAAAAAATGTTACCGATCCTTGGTTGATTTTCCTTTTGGAGTACTGGTTATGAAAGTAAGAAATTCTCTTCGAGCACTCAAGTCGCGTGATCGCAAAAACCGCCTTGTTCGTCGTAGGAACAAAGTTTATATTATCAATAAGGAAAAACCGCGTTTTAAGGCACGTCAGGGATGACGTCATGTTTTTTGAAAAACCTTTTAAAACAGGGTTTTCATTAGTTAATCCTTGCATGCATTCTCTGTGTATTAGACAATAGATAGATATCTGTTTTTATAAACGGGGAATAAGATTAGTGTTTAACAGGGAAATATCATGAAGATTTCTCTATTGAAACTGCTTTCATTTCTTTTTATCCCTCTTCTTGATCATGGATAATTTTCTGTGGTTCTATCTTCATATCGAAAGGTGAGTTTCTGTTTTTTACGATAGTAAAAAACAAGATAATCAAGAGAGACATCAGTAAACCGCAAAAAATTGAGGCGATCATATCTAATGCAGGACGCTTGTAGAGTGCGTATTTCCAAGTTCCTATAAGTGACGCACAAACAACAGTGTATAATACAATAAAAACAATAAAACCGCTTATCGGAAAATCACCACAAACTGCGTGAAAATCGAATATTCCCATCTTTCCCTACCTGAAAATTACAATTATAACTGGAAGTATAGAGGATTGTCTTTTTTTAAAAAATAGAAGCATCCCATTCCAGAACAAAATATAAAACAAAAAATAAGAGATCTGAATTAGTAATATTAATATGCATTAAATTCCTAAGTATAAATTCATAATAAAAGAGAACACTGTCCAAAATTATATTCGTACGCGTATTTTCCTTCGTGCAGAGGATGCCAAAAAATAATTTCTTCCAAGTTAAGTTTCTACGTATTAATGCGATATACATCAAATATCTCAATATAAACGCATGATATAAATAAGAATATATACAGATCGCAATAATCTTATAAGGAGATATACAATACGCATAATGTAATTTAGTAACCACTTGAAAAATTTATTATAGAATAATTCGAAAATGGAGAAAAAGAGCATGGAAATACGTATGGAATCCCACAAAAAATCACCTAAAAACGAACGCAAAGCACTTCTCTAGAAGAGAAAAAAGCATTTGCAGCAATAGAAAACTATGGCTAAATTGCGATATAATCATTTTTAAGCAAAAATCGCTCTCTCGATTCTCTGTGAAAAATAGAGTCACTACACGATAATTATAACATAAGAAATTTTATTTCCAATTTCTCATTCAAAACATAACTATTCGTATATAGATCCCCTTATAAAATCATGACAGATAATAGCATCTCAGAAAATTAAAAAAGTAAAACTTGCACAATGACTTAAAAGTGAGAATTGTTCTCCTCTCTAAATATTCTCCAAGGAAACACGAGTCTTTCGAAAAGTTTTACAGGAAAATATTTCAAAAAACTTTCTAACAAACGAAAAAGCAACGAAGAAAACTTCTAAAATACAGAAATCATACCAAGAAATTATTTCTTGTATATCAAAGGAATATTCCAAAGCACCCAATCATCAATATCGCACTATTATACCAATGATTTTCTGGAGATTTTAAAATTGAATTCGAAAAAAATACAATGCATATGGCAAAAAGAATCCCAATATTTTTTGGAAATACTTTATGAGATACCTCATAACGAAAGAAACAATTTTCTCAAAAAAGAAGTTTAAGCATGTCACTTCTCATAAAAGAAACCTAAGTGGTACTTTTTGATATATTCATCCCTCTTGCAATCCATCTAAATATCTATAATAGGAAAAAACGAGGAAAAATTTTGCTACTGCACAAGAATATTGAAAAACGAACGAAGCAAACAAAGAAACACATCCTTTCATGGATACACTCTCATAGCAAAGCGCACCCTTCCCCACTAAAAAACTCTGAGAAATCCCTTAAGAGATGCGATCAGATCCCTTTTCCAGAAAACAATAAAGACTCACGACGGCTTCCTTTCTTGAAAAAATTTTTTAAAAAATCTCAATTCACTTGGCAGAAGAGAAAATAAATTCTTCAAAGTAAAAATCAAGTTTCTTGTTTTGCTTGTTTGATCGTTAGTATGATGACATAAAGTATATAGAATATTTGCACGCATTCTTGACCAAATCGAAGGCTGGAGACTGAGTTAAGTTTATAATTACTTGTTGTAATTTGATTATGTAAGATTTCTGTTTTGTCTTGCTGTGCATCATATATCGACAACGCAATAATTCAAGGTAATATCCATGAATAATCAGATTGGCAAAGATTCTGAAAGAGGTGATAAATCAACTCTGCGCGGCTTGTTTTCTCAAATCATAGGAATGTTCAGAAAAATTATATCTCGTTATTTCCTATATATATCTATAGCGATAGGATATCTCATCGTTTTTGCATGGATATTTTCGAATGCATTGTGGTTTCAGAAAGGAATGCATCCTTCGCCAATATTTGTTACGCGCAATCCCATATCTCATCGCATTATTTTGGGTATGAAAAACAATCCAATAAATACCTCTCAGGAAAAAGTTGTAACTTTTAATGTTGAAAAATTAGCAGACGACTATGATGCTATTTCGTTAACTCGTCAGTCTTTTTCCGAGAAAGATATTGCTTTGCTGAAAGAAATACAAAACAAATTGAAGCAACATGGTCTTTATGAAGGATTGCCTGATGGCAAATTGAACAATCATACTATAGAAGCGATCCTCTCTTTTCAAAAAAAAATAGGTATACCCTCTGATGGCGTTCCGAGTGATTTGCTTTTAGATCTTTTGCAAAAGAGCGAGAGACAACATATTGTTTCTAGAGAAAAATTATTTAAACGATCTTCCCCTATTAGCTCGAATCTAAAATCTTCGTCGAATGATTCGATTGCTAATCTTATTAAAAAATCCGAAAAAAGAGAATTTGATGATATCTCAAAAAAATCACAGGATCATAATTCGATTGATACCAATCTGGTTAAAAAAATCCAGAAAGGTCTTAGAAATATGGACTATAATAATGTTAATATAGATGGCATAATCGATGAAAAAACGCGTAAGGCAGTGCGCAATTTTGAGTTACGTTATCACTTGCCTGAGACCAGCAATCCAAGCCAAAGAGTTCTGAGAAAACTTGAGCAAATAGGGGCATTATGATTCCCTTATTTTACCCATCAGTGATTCAATTGTTTCACTTTCAAGATGCTTGGTTCGTTTACCATCGTATTTTTATATTTTGCCTCAGCGAACGGAATTCAAAACGTAACGAATAATCCTCAATATTTCCAGTATAGATTTTCGCAACTCTTCAGAAAAGAAAATCTCTATCCCGCAGTCCTCAAAGTTTTTGATATTTCTCGGTTACATGCCTTTTTACCATTCTAGATTTCAATATACCCTTTTTAAGGCTTTTTATGTGAAGACAAACTATATCATTGCTCTTTCTATCTGGTAATGTAACGACTTTATATCCTCATCCTCTAAGGTAGAGATATAAAAATATATTCTTATATTTTGCAATACTTCCTATAAAGGCTTTCCTTACTTTCAAAGAGCTTGCAAAAGATTTTGCCAAAAAATTTTCTCGGGAAAAATCCATATCTTTTATCTCTTTTAAAAAGACAAAGCAGGATTGGAACGCAAGGACACTGATGTATTATTTTCTGTCCCTTCGTTTTTGAGAACATAAAGGATAAAATAATATAGGCTTAAATTCATAAAAGACAGATTCACAAACAATAGGATTCATAATCTTATAGAGATTTATGCGATCTCTAGTCGCATCCAGAAGAATCAACCAAATTCTCAATTTTGACAGGATATTGAACAGAAGATCCCTTTTCAAGGTAGAAAAACTTATCTTCAAGTCAAGAGCCAATCACTCTATTAATGGAGACCCCAAATCTCTTTTCATATTCAACAATTGCAACACGCTTCTGATTGAGAAGATATAGAACGACTTCTGACATCGTATGCACAGTAATATTACACGCAGTACATTGCAGCAAATAATCTTCTATACTTCTCAGGAACACTCAGCGCTTTTGTTCAATATTTCAGATTAGGATATGGATATCACAGCATTTAAGACATCCTGTACATGTCCACTTACCTTCACAGGACTCCATATTTTGGCGACGATCCCTTGAGTATTAATAAGGAAAGTTGTCCTTTTAACTCCCATGTATTTCTTTCCAAACATACTCTTCTCTTTCCAGACGCCATAGGCAGTCAAAGCAATTTTCTGTTCATCCGCGACAAGAATAACGGAAAGATCGTGTTTCTTACAAAATTTTTCGTGACTTTTTATAGAATCTGGAGATACGCCAATGACTATAGTTGACCTTTTCTCAAAATCATCTTTAAATTTACTAAAATCTATCGCTTCAGCAGTGCAACCGCTTGTATCATCTTTAGGATAAAAATAAAGGATGACTTTTGATCCTCTTAGTTTAGATAAGCTAATATCGCTCCCAGTAGTACTGGGCAGAGTGAAGTCAGGAGCTTGGAACCCTATGTCTACAGATTGGTTTATCATTAATAATTTATTCCTTTTTTTATCAAGTGCAAAGATGACTCAAAACTTATCCTATCATCAAAACCAGGCTCGTCCATGATATTTAGATCCTAATGCAACCGGTTTTGATAGGTTTTTCTTTAATAAATGATTGTGAGAAACCTCTTTAAATAAGTCCTAACATGGGATCTTATCGCTAAAATATTCTATATTAAAGTTAATAAAACTTTATAATCAATAGCTTAATATTATTAGCAAAACTCTCTACACGTATTCTTCTTCCCTAAAAAAGTACATCCAAGCACAAAAATATATTTTTGCGATTCCTGAACTTTATCCTAAATACTTTATGAACCAAATACCAAGCTTGATGCCCACTTGATGCCCATCCCTTATGTGTATTGATCAATATCAAAATATTAAATGAATCGTACTAGATCACGACATAAACATGATTGAGCAAAGTAGCTTATTCGGAAAAATTTTATACGCACTTACAAACCATAACGATCAAAATTATCGCAAGGAAATCCTATTCTTTGAAACACAGGAAACGCAGAAAAAAAAACAATAAGATTTTCCTGAAAATATTACTAATAGTTCATCATTATACGTTATAACAACATGGCATATTTCTATCCTAATAACTCATTTGTGATAACAATATTTTTTAGTTAACAAAAAGTAAAAAAACTCTTCCAAAAATCATTAAAATGCTTTACGTTGAAAGGGAGATCCAAATCCGATTTATAAGAAAATCTTTCATAATAACTTTAGTAAAAATTGTAGTATTGTTGTTAGGAAAAAAATGCTTAGATCCGCCGAAAATATTTACGGGCAAGATAGAGGATGTTGAGCGAGAATGTTTTTCATTGCTAAAAAAATTTTTTGGCTATCGTTGGTATTGGTTATTTTATCAACCTTATATCCAGGAATTCCATCCGAAACAACAGAAGATTATTCCAAAACCGAAATACAAGATGTGATTGCAGTCACAACCGGCGCACTTGGTTACGCAGGGAATATATGTCATGAAAAGCCAGAGGTATGTACTCTTGGCACCCAAGTCTTTTCTAACTTCAAAAATCGTGCTCTACGTGGTGCAAAAGTTGCATACGAGTTTATCCAATCAAATTTGAGCGCAATGGAACAATCCCTTGAAGGAAAATTTGGCTCCGAAAAGATGAAAAATGACCTTCCCTTTTCTCCCTAAGAGAAAAAATTGGTCACTTATTCTTAATGATTCAATCAAGCCACAAAATCCTCAAGTCTTTATAACGGACATGATGCTAAAAGAACTTCGCCTATTAACAGACGGATACGCACAATTAAGGAAGTATCGCAGAAATTGGATATGATCTAGCATGTCAACGAATTGAAGAATGACTTTGACGTTCAGAAACCGCATTAGTGTTGCTTTTGGATATATCTAATGTCTTTAAAAAAATATTCATGAATATATCGCTAAGACCCCCATGATTATCATCACAGTAGATGCTATAGTTGTTCTAGCCATCCATCGCGTCTGCGTGGTGAGCATTTCATTTATATCTTCTCTACTTTTAGAAAGTATTTCAACCGTTTCTTTTTTAAAGTTAGCATTGCTAAGAATCATCTTTCGGGAAAAAAAGAACTTCCTTTCGAATTCTAAGCTACAAAATCTTGAAAAGATGTACAAAATTTTATTGATGACGTTTTGAAATGAGATGCATTAATGAGAATTTTTTACCCGAATTACAACAAAAATACGTGATTTTCGCATGTGCTTCTTCTATACTCACTAGGAAAATACAAGCTTTATTCGTCTACGTATATCCGAGAAAATTCGCACATATTTTGCAAATAGATAACCGCCAGTTCTCTCTTTTTCAGAAGCATTAATATCAAAAAACAATAAAAATCACTCTATCTCAACCTCATTTAAGAATGAGAAAAGAAGGAAAGAAATATCATCCTCCTATATCCTCTTATACTTATGTAGAAAAAGCTTAAGTTAGAGATCATCCTAATGAAAGGGATCTGTATTTTACTGGTAATAAACGAATTTTATTGTGATTTTCATTCCGAATGTCCCTTAGTATGTTCATCACAACCTGAGTCACATTATTTTGCCAAGCAGCACCACTATTACTAGTACTTATTTCATAATAATACGGCTTACCACTACTGACATTGGCAATGTTACTGGTACTGGCACAGTGTTTTAAAAAATTTCGATCTTCTTCGGATGGATTAATCCCCAGAGTCAAGAAAGACACCTTTTTCTTTATATCAAAACAAACGTCTTTTATAATTTGTGGATCGTATGGCATTATGCTTTTTGGCTCAAAATTCTTAGCAATAAAAATAATGTATTTATTACGATGTTTAAAAGAATCATTGCTTGATCCACAAGAATTATACTCTCTATTTTGTTCTTGTTGCATGTTCATATGATTCAGAGCATGATATATCGCTGTTGACATAGGATGGTCTGGCCTTCCTCCTGGCAGAGTCACACCTAAATAGTCAGATAGTGTGCTCTTGAGAGATCGGACTCGGGCATTGAACTTGATCTTGATCGGTTTAAAATGCAACTGCTTGAATTGAATCTTCTCCCACAAAGCATCCATTTCCTCTTTTTTACTTACAGAAAAAAAGCCTTTTTTTGGAAAATAAAGCTTTGCGTATTCAGATTGGTTATCAAGAAATCTGTTGTATAGTTTTCCTGCATACGGATGAAAAGACACACATTTATTGAGTGCACGGTTATTATCATCTCCATAGAGGAGTTTTTGTAAAATCATTTCTTTCGCTTGTTCTTCTGTTCGCTTTTCATTGTCCTTACCCTGTCCATAACCATATACTATCGAAATCCAAGTAGGTTGCTGTTCAAACTTCGCCGCCTCCTCTACAGAAACCTCCAATCCTCCTCTTAATTTTGACAACGCCCCCCAAATGAAACTTTGAGGCAATATTTCATGCTTGACACTTATTCCGATATAAAAATTATCGCCTTCTACTAGAGAGCGTATACCAGCTTGATTCGCAATAAAATCTATCTTCTCTGGAGTCAAATAATGGTTTCCAGAAGCACTATCAAACTCAAGATTTTGACGGAGTTTTTGGCGGATATACGAGATTCTTTTTTGTTTATCATCTCTAAAATCATCCCTGAAACTTTTGGGCATATTATAGATCGTATTATGAACAACCTCTTTGAAGAGGTCCTTCTCTCGCATCATATCCGCAACACCTAGCGCCAAATCACTGATCGCCAAAAAGCTAGAAAATAATAACGCCGTAACAATAAGAACAACACCTTCATCGCATTTCTTTAAATGACGAAGTCGCGACAGAAAAATTTTTTTTCGAAACATTATTTCAACCTAAAATAAAAAATATAACTTAGTGAAAATTGATATATAAAAAATAACCTGTCTTAAACAATATATAATTATTTTCCCAAATCAAGAATATTTTGGAAATAATGTTTTGAATTGAGAAAATTTCTATTAGCTACCACAACACACAATACATGGTTTCGTTCATGTTAGGTCTTAATAAAATGCAGAATCCAATATTAACTCACTCTTTTTCCAAAATCCTGATTTTTCATTAAATCACATCCGTATCTCATATTTTTTCTAAAGAGCTTTTTAACTGTGGATGTTTCTAGAGCCTATCTGTCCATAAAAAGTTCATCTTTCATATCTTGACAAAACGATCTTTTTTGCACATAACTAGAAATGGTAATTGATTTTTATCATGACTGATTCATATAGTAAGATAAGGCGGCAGGCGCTGTATTATCTTAGTCTTTCTTGATAAAATCGATTTCCAGTCCCTTGTTTGGTTGAGGGATAATAAATTTAGTTTAAGTTTGAAAGGATGTTAGTGGTGTCTAAAAGGGGTACAGTTAAGTGGTTTGACGATCAGAAAGGATATGGATTTCTGGTAGCGGAAGATTGTTCTCAAGGTGAAGGTGGTGACGTTTTTGTACATATGACCGCTGTTGTAAAAGCCGGCTTGTCTACCCTCAAAGAAGGCGATGTTATTTCCTACGATTTCGTGAGAAACGAACAAACTGGAAGATTCTCTGCAGAGAACATTAAAATGGAAAAAGAAAAATCATCATAAGGTCTTTTAGGTTACTTTTTCTATCTTTGTATCTAGGAGTATTTTATGATTAGGGTGCTTATTGCATTAGGCATGCTCCTAATATAAGTTGTAAGTATGATCTTACTGGAAAAATTCCTTGGAATCCTGGGGATTTTTATTTTTTATTGTGGAATTGTCTAAAAATCAAAAACTTTGATTTTGTCAATGCAAAGTTTCAAGGCTTGCTGTGATTATGTTTGAAAAACTGACAATTCCACATTTTCATGCTGTATTATCCTTTATATCCTAGTATTTTATTTGAAAATATAGGCAGAGTTATCTTTGGATAACTAATTGTTTTCGTTCTATCTATCTCTTGGCGGGGAATCCAGTTGGTGACGAAAAAAGACCTTTTAGGCGTATTTTAGATTTGCAGTTATCTGTAATTACATACTAAAAATATCCTCCACGCGGCAATCATTTATTGCTTTCTCTATTGTTCAAGTTTTTCTTATTATGTGAGAGAGCGTCTTGTTCCTTTTAAACTCAAAGACTATGGTTTTATTGACGGTGCAAAAAGTTCTGCCTGAAAGATAATTTTCTTTGGGATGGGTTCTGACTTTCTTGCGTGTGCGAAGAAAATTAGGAAAGGGTATATTTTAAATGCCTCAAGGTGTAAGTTTACTATTCCCGGACGGCTCAGTTAGGCATTTTCCCTCTGATGTAACAGGATATTATGTTGCCGAATCTCTATCCAAATCTCTTGCAAAAAAGGCGATTGCCATCGCATTTAATGGCAAGATATGTGATCTTTCTGATCCAATACAAGAAGGTTCGGTTGAAATCATAACACGTGAAGATCCACGAGCATTAGCTATAATTCGTCATAGCTGTGCTCATATTATGGCTGAGGCAGTACAGAATCTTTGGACTGATACCCAGGTAGCAATTGGCCCAGTGATAGAAAATGGCTTTTATTATGATTTTAATAAAAAAGAGCCATTTACTCTAAGTGATCTTTCTAAAATTGAAAAGAAAATGCAGGAGATTATTAGTAAGAATTCTCTTTTTTATAAAGAAAAATGGTCTCGTAATCAGGCAAAAACAGTTTTCTCGTCTCGGAATGAAGACTATAAAATTGAAATTATCAACAAAATTCCCGCAGAACAAGATATGACTATTTACCATCAAGGAGAGTGGTTTGATCTATGTCGTGGCCCGCACGTGCGTTCAACAGGACAAGTTGGATTATCTTTTAAATTAATGAAAGTAGCTGGTGCTTACTGGCTTGGAGATAGCTCTCGCCCTATGCTTTCTCGTATTTATGGTACCGCTTGGAGATCCAAAGAAGAACTGATGCAATATCTGGATTTTCTTGCAGAATCCGAAAAGCGTGATCATCGAAAAATTGCCCGAGAAATGGATCTTTTCCACTTTGAGGAAAATGGACCAGGAGTAATTTTCTGGCATAAAAATGGCTGGAAAATTTTCCAAACGCTTATAGCTTATTTGCGCAGAAAAATCCGCGATGATTATGAAGAGATAAACACCCCTCAGGTATTAGATAAATCTCTTTGGGAAAAATCAGGTCATTGGGATTGGTATAAAGAAAACATGTTCTCCGTGCAATGCGCTAGTCCCAAAATAGAAGACTTACGTTCATTTGCACTCAAGCCTATGAATTGCCCAGGACATGTTGAAGTTTTTAAGCATGGTCTTAAATCTTATCGTGAGCTTCCTATTCGTTTAGCAGAGTTTGGATCTGTATACCGTAATGAACCCTCTGGAGCCTTGCACGGGTTAATGCGTGTCCGCGGATTTACGCAAGATGATGCACATGTTTTTTGCACAGAAGAGCAGATGGCAGACGAATGCCTTCGAATCCATAATCTCATAGTATCGGTCTACAAGGATTTTGGATTTAAAAAAATCACGGTCAAACTTTCTACTCGTCCCGAAAAACGCGTTGGTTCTGATGAATTATGGGACGAGGCTGAAAATATCATGAAAGACGTCCTAAATACTATTGAAATCTCATCTAATGGGGATATTCAAACCGGAATTTTACCCGGCGAAGGAGCGTTTTATGGTCCAAAATTTGAATATATTTTAAAAGATGCCATTGGTCGTGACTGGCAATGTGGAACAACGCAAGTTGATTTTAACCTTCCTGAACGGTTTGGAGCATTCTATATTAATTGCAACTCTGAAAAGCGCCAACCAGTTATGATACATCGTGCTGTGTTTGGCTCTATTGAACGCTTTATTGGTATTTTAATCGAAAATTTTTCTGGACGCATACCGTTATGGCTATCACCATTACAAGTAGTTGTAACAACAATCACTGCATCTGCCAGTGATTATGCTAAAGAGGTCACAAATCTTTTAAAAAGTCACGGATTGTCAGTTGAAACAGATCTACGAAATGAAAAAATAAACTATAAAATTCGGGAACATTCTGTAAAAAAAATTCCCGTAATCATTGTCTGTGGAAATAAGGAAGCTGATGAACGTTCCGTCAATATTCGCCGTCTTGGCTCGCAAGCACCAATAACTCTCAGTCTTTCGGAATCTATCAAGATGCTAACACAAGAGTCTCTTCCTCCTGATCTAGCAGAAATAAACAAAACATCGTAAAAAAAAATTTAGAGTATTTTTCACAATACAATGCCCATGGTTTAATCACATGAATATCTAAAAATAGAGCAGTAATAACCGTCAAAAAAAGCAACCTTCCGAAGTGGCATATAACGTATCATACAAGCAACGCTCTCCGAAAAACTCAATCCTAACTATTGAGATTCAGTAATACAACGAAATTCCATCCCGAATAGAATCAAACGATTGACTAATAATTGTTCTTATTGCATCAGATACCGGCAATTCATAACACATTGCACGTATAATTATATCCAAAGAATTTAGAAACTTTTCCAATAACTTAGCTTATCTACATTTTATTATGTACTTTAAAAACATACGATGAATGTATTAATTTAACTAAAATGGATAAAAATAATAGGTAAAATTAAATGCTTAGCCATTAATCATCTCGTTTTATAATATCTATTATTCCATTCAACTTTTCCCCAAAATCTTTTTTAACCTTGGGATTTTATACTAAATCATGCTATCTAAGAAAGATTGTTTTCCTTATAAGGGAATTATTCTTTTATAAAATATATTAGGATATCATTTTATATTGACTATTAACTTTTTTTTATTGCCCCTCTTTCAAAGAAATATAGTTTTGATTTTTAAAACAGGAAATTTTTAAAAATATAACTCTTATTGTAAAATTTAAGAATATGATACCTAGAGAAGTTCCAATTTATTTTTTAAGATCGCTTAATCATAAGTTTTTCGGAATAGACCATATACTCAAACACAGATGTAATATTCAACAAAATCATGAATCATCCTTTATCGCAAAAATTTAAAATAGCCATAGCACAACTTAACACAAATGTAGGAGACATTGCTGGCAACCTTGCCAAGGCGCGTCAAGCTCGCAAACAAGCAATCCATCAAGGAGCAGATCTTATCCTTTTTACAGAGCTATTTATATCAGGTTATCCCTCAGAGGATTTGATCCTTAAAAAAGATTTTGTACAAAAATGTTATGAGGCAATTAATTCTTTAAAAAACGATACTCTTGATCATGGACCAGGAATTATTGTCGGATTTCCTCGTCAAGATAAGGACAGTATTTTTAACTCAGTAGCAGTTCTTGACACAGGCAATATAATTGCTATTCGCGATAAAATTAATTTACCTAACTATGATGAATTTCACGAAAAACGCATCTTTATACCTGGACATATCAATGATCCAATTCAATTTAGAGGCATTTCAATTGGTGTTCTCATTTGCGAAGACATCTGGAAGGACTCAAAAATTTGCAAACTTTTAGCCAAAAAAGGAGCAGAAATTCTCTTGGTTCTCAATGCTTCTCCTTATTGCCAAGATAAATTAAAAATACGTCATAAAACTGTCTTCAAACAAGTTGTCGCCACACGACTACCAATAGTTTATGCAAATCAAATTGGCGGACAAGATGAACTCGTATTTGATGGCGGAAGTTTTTGCTGGAACTCCAATCATCAATTGGCTTTTCAGATGAAACAATTTAAAGAAGAATGTTCGATTACTAACTGGATATACGATACAAAATTCGGCTGGTATTGTACAACTACATCAAAGGCATATCTCCCTGAATGTGATGAAGCTAATTACAATGCTTGTGTTCTTGGCTTGCGCGATTATATCAAAAAAAATGATTTTCGTAAAGTTATCATTGGACTTTCAGGCGGCATTGACTCCGCTCTTTGTGCAGCAATGGCTGTTGATGCTTTTGGAAAGGAACATGTACAAACAATCATGCTTCCCTATATATACACATCAGCCCATAGCTTAGAAGACGCTGCTTCTTGCGCAAAAGCATTAGGTTGTCAGTACGATATTTTGCCCATTAAAGGTATCGTTGATAATTTCTTTTTCATGATGTCACAATTTTTCAAAGAAAACATAGACGGCATCGTCGCAGAAAACATACAAAGCCGCATCAGAGGCAATATCTTAATGGCAATTTCTAATAAATTAGGGGCAATGTTAATAACGACTGGCAATAAATCCGAGATATCCGTTGGATATGGCACACTATATGGCGATATGAACGGTGGATTTAATCCCATAAAAGATCTTTACAAAACAGAAGTCTATAAACTGGCATCTTGGCGTAATTCTCACTGTCTTCCTGAAGGATTAGGCCCATCTGAAAAAGTGATTCCAATCAGAATCATCGAAAAAGAGCCTTCTGCCGAACTTCGCCCCAATCAAAAAGATCAAGATTCCTTGCCACCTTACTCTGTTCTTGATGACATCATCAAATGCATGGCTGAACATGAAATGCCTGCAGTAATGATCTCACAAAAAGGATATAGCCCCGATATAATCCATCAAGTAGAAGATCTTTTCTATCGCTCTGAACATAAACGCCGACAATCTTCTCCGGGAACCAAAATCACTCCCAAAAGCTTTGGTCGCGATCGCTTATATCCCATTAGCCATAAATTTCGCAGCAAAGGGGAAAATCATCCTATCTTAACCAGACCCGCTGATCTCGCAAAACACGATGAATTGCATCTAGATTTTTCGAATAATACACCGAAAAAAACAGAAATATAATTAAAAAAAAACGAATACCACCGAATATACCGCAAGAATCTTTTATAGCATTTTAAAGTTTTAATTATATAGGATCATATATAAAAGTTTCTATTTCACACCCTTGTTTTTCAGAAAAATCCCATAGATCATCAATGATCTCATCAAACTTATTGATTCCCATAATAGAATAACTTTGCCTTCAAAATATTGAGCATCCAGAACGACTTTTTAGGGGATGCAATGGATAATCAGAGGGGTATTCATTTCTCAAGATGAGATAAAACCCTATTTATGGCGAAACCATAGGCTTTAGTCCGTTTTGAGCACAAAAATCCAAAAATATTTTCAAAACGTTGCGATGTGTATAGGAAACCTCTTCACTATTATAATCGGTAAAAGCACAGATTACCTGTGAAGTGTATCTATTTTCCAGGGAAAACCGCTAAGAAAAGATACGTTCCAAATCCTACGAATTCTTACAATGTCTACTTACGTCAGCCCAATACATCCCAAGAGATGAAGAACACCGAAAGAATCCTATATAAGCTTAGATTTGTATTCAAGGGAGCTATTTATCGAGATTTAGTTGTAATATCTATGTCCATTTCGATATTACTAAAATTTTCAGCAACTGCCAATGCTACCATATCGACAATTCCTCTTGCAGTAATTGAAGGAGACAAAACATACGCTGGCAACGCTGCTCCTAATAAAATAGGTCCGATTTGCAAACCGTCCGAGATTGACTTTGCAATTCCCAAAGCAATATTTGCAGAATCGATATTAGGAAAAATTAACAGATTAGCCTCGTGAGTAAGAGATGTATTTGGCATAGCACGCCTGCATAAAATATCGGAAAGAGCGTACTCTCCTTGCATTTCCCCATCAATTTCCAAATCAATTTCCAAATCTGCGGACATCCTGCGTATCTTACTCAGGGCTTCACGCATCTTTAAAGAACTTTCTGTATCACGCGAGCCGAAATTAGAATGAGATAACAAAGCAACACGTGGAATAATGCCAAAAGAACGCAAAACCTTCGCTGCCATTACTGTACTCCCCGCTATTTCTTCCGATGATGGATCGAAAGAAACGTGCGTATCAGCGAAAAATATCGTTTTACCTTGCATAATGAGCGCACTCAGCGCTGAATAATTACGTATACCGGGTCGTTTCCCTATAATATCACTTATATGTGTTAAGTGATTTTCATAATGACCTTTAAGCCCACATATTATCGCCTCAGCTTCACCACGCTTAAGCGCTAAAGCGCCAATCACCGTAGGAT
>NZ_JACETX010000009.1 GCF_014048425.1 Candidatus Liberibacter sp.
ATAAAACTCGTAAAAAGAGGATGAGGATCTAAAGGACGACTCTTCAATTCAGGATGATACTGAACTCCTATAAACCAGGGATGATCAGCATACTCTATGACCTCAGGCAAGACGTTATCCGTAGAAAAACCCGAAAACACCAAACCACAATCTTCTAATTTTTTCTTATAATCCAGATTAACCTCATAACGATGCCGATGACGCTCTGTTATCCGACTGGAACCATAAATTTTAGAAATAAGTGTTTCTTCCTTTAGAGATATATCATAAGCCCCTAACCGCATTGTTGCCCCTAAATTATCCGATTCTGAACGAGTTTCCAGATGATCTCCCTTCATCCATTCATTCATAGCCGCAATGACAGGCTCACCTTTTTTACATAATTCAGCAGAAGAAGCATTTTTCATGCCAGCAAGATTACGGGCTGCCTCCACAACAGCTATCTGCATACCAAAACAAATACCAAGATACGGTATTTTATTTACACGTGCGAACTTGGCTGCAACAATCTTTCCTTCAGAACCACGCTTACCAAAACCTCCAGGGACGAGAATACCATGAACATCGCTAAGGTGAATGGCAGGATCTTCTTTTTCGAGAACTTCTGCCTCAATCCACAATAACTTGACCTCTGTATTATTGCTGATACCACCATGACGCAACGCTTCTATAAGAGATCGATAAGCATCTTTAAGCCCTGTATACTTACCAACAACAGCAATCTTCACCTCATATTTCAAAGAAAGAATCTGTTGACAGATTCTTTTCCAATTTTCAAGTTGAAGCGGATGAATATTTTTAATACCGAGGCAGTTCAAAACTGCATTATCCATCCCCTCGCGATGATATGTAATGGGAATTTGATATATATCATCAACATTGCGCGCCTGAATAACAGATTCCATCGAAACGTTACAAAATAATGATAGCTTACGACGTTCTGCTTCAGGTATATCTCGATCAACACGCACCAGTAAAACATCTGGATGAATGCCAAGAGCTTGCAATTCTTTTACTGAATATTGAGTAGGTTTTGTCTTGAGTTCACCAGCCGAAGAAATATACGGCATAAGAGTGACATGAACATACACAGCCTTGCTACCACTGCTCGATAATTCATTACCAAGCTGCCGAATTGCCTCAATAAAAGGCATGGCTTCAATATCACCAACAGTACCACCTATCTCACAGATTACAAAATCAACATCCTCATTTCCTTTGACGATAAATTCCTTTATCTCATTCGTAACATGAGGAATAATTTGCACAGTTGCACCGAGATAATCACCTCGACGTTCCTTATCTATAATATTTTTGTAAATACGCCCAGTAGTGATATTATCTGCACTTGTAGCCGAAATACCCGTAAAACGCTCATAATGACCAAGATCTAGATCGGTTTCAGCACCATCATCAGTAACAAAAACCTCACCATGCTGAATCGGACTCATCGTACCGGGATCTACATTCAAGTAAGGATCAAGTTTTCGTATCCGAACTTTATACCCACGAGCCTGTAGCAATGCACTTAGAGAGGCAGCAGCTACACCTTTTCCCAGAGAAGATACAACTCCACCGGTTATAAAAACATATCTAACCATGGAGAACCTATTCGCAACACCTATATACTGATAATCTCATTTTGCTTATAGAGGAAAACAGTAACCAACAATTGAAATCTAGAAATCCTGCAAACATATGCCCACTAACCACTCACTCACTCACAGAAGAAGGTGGCATGAGAGAACGATCTTTTTCTATTGGTGATTGTAGCGTAGAATTAGTCACAGGCCGATGGAACATGTCTCTATATTGTAGTGCGGTGTACCGTGATAAGACAGCTAAAGCGATAGAAGTGAGGAAGAAAAAAGCAGCAAGAATTGCGGTAATCCGCACCAGTGTATTAGCAGAACTACGAACAGACATAAAACGAGAAGGAGAAGTCGTATCAAAAGCATTGCTCTCAGAAGGCTGAATCAGAACAATACATACCAATCCAATGACGACCAATAGGTGTAAAATAATAACAAACATTTGCATTAAAAAATTCCATTCATAACTTGCAAACAAAAAAGAGAGTATGCCATGCTATCGCTTCAAAATACAATTTTATTGATAAGAATCAGCATATGCATAACCAAAATCCTCAATAATCTTTATAAAGGCTTGATCCTTAAGACTAGCTCCACCCACCAATACACCATTTATATTATCAATAGACAACAACTCATTCACGTTAGAAACATTCACTGATCCCCCGTATAAAATACGCATCCCCTGACCTTGTTCAGCAAAACGACCTAATAAAACCCGACGAATAAAAGAATGAATCTTTTCAAGCTCAATACCAGAAGGAACAAGCCCTGTACCAATTGCCCAAACGGGCTCATAGGCAATAACAGAACTCGCGATCCCAAATTCATCAGGCAAACTACATTCTAATTGCTCTTGTAAGATCTCAAGGGTTCGACCAGAGCGATAATCGTCTGCTGTCTCACCAATGCATACTACAGGCACAAGCCCAATCCTACAAGCAACTTTTACCTTGGCTTGCACTATTGCACAGGTTTCCCGATGACCAATACGCCGTTCTGAATGCCCTAAAATCGCAAAACTTGCTCCACAATCAGCAAGCATATTCGCTGAAATATCTCCCGTATAAGCGCCATATTCATCAACATGACAATCTTGCGCTCCAATCATTAACGAAGATTTTTCGCAAAGACGAGACGCCAAATAAGTAAGCGTTGTTGGAGGACAAACGACAACATCGACACAACGACTATAATTATCTATGAACTGAACGATCTTCTCAACTATCGCAAGAGATACACGCAGCCCATGCATTTTCCAATTTCCCATAACAAGAGGGCGAATGCTTGACGTCATCAAAATCCCCTTTAGCAAGATATAAATAAAGCAAATCCAAGCTTATCTGCAATCAATCCAAAAACCTCATATTTTCCCCAAGTATCCCGCCAAATCATTTCTTTCCTTGGGCCAATACATTTACACGAAAGAACATCTGCAAACTATGGTCACAAAGGTTTAAAACTGTATTACATTAATCAAGCAATCGCTTCAATCAATTTTCCAGAATATATTTTATCTCTTAGCCTATTTTTCAACCGTATATTAAAAAAACCCGCGTGCTTTATTCCCTCAATAACGTAGAGTTTGAACTTCAATATCTAGAATATTTCACAAAGGAAAACATACCAATAAAGCTACCTATATGGATATTATCGCACAAATGTTGATACTGGAATGAAACTTTTCAGGAACCCCTAATAATCCCGTTACAAAACCCATCGCGCTGAGTTTCCTCATTCGCCACTTACTGCCTCTTGAATAAAGATCCCTGTTTGAAAAAAAATTATACTCCAAATCATCCTTGATATCCTCATTCAAGAATGAAAATCCCTTAGAAAAACTGGGAAAACGATAAAGGATTTGGCTATACATTAAAACTTATGAGAGCTACTTTGTCTCCATGATTTCAATCCTTGATTGAATCGTTTATAAAAATTGTCTGTTCCTGTTTTTTCCCATCAGAATTTTTAGAATTATTGAAACGACATAACATATTCACAAAATCCTTTCTCAGACATGTTTCCTATCGTCTATTCTTTGCCTCAAAAACAATTCTTTGCACGTTTATTGGCGCAGTTATCAATGAATGCATAAAGTAGAAATAAGGACGATCAAGAAAAAGAATATAACCAACCAATAAACATTAAATCCCTTTCATTGATCGCAGACAAGTATCCTATGAATTCTTCAAAATTAAAGTCAAAATTCTTGTCCTAAAAGTCACAATCCTTGTCATAATGGCTCTTTAAATTTTGATATCTCGAATTGATTCTCAATATCCAAATCATATTCTTTAAGCTTACGATAAAGAGTAGAACGACCTATACCAAGCCTTCTAGCAACCTCACTCATCTGCGATTGATACAGCTCCATTGCCAATTCAATCATTTCTTTTTCAATGTCAGACAAGCGACGTATTTCTCCACCACAATCAATAGCGACAATATTTCCTTTAACACCTTGATTCTGATCATTAATATTATCTTCATCATCCAAAGACTTCTTCTCTTCTCCATTTTTTTCACAAAACAAGAAAGGAATAACATCACTACCTGTCACCTGAAAATTCTTACTGCAAAGTATTGATCGCAATACAACATTCTCAAGTTCTCGAACATTGCCGGACCAATTATAATCCATTAACGCAGCTAATGCTTCTGATGAACAATTTATATAATTGATTTTATATTGCCTACAAAAACGCTGCACAAAAGAACGTACAAGATATGGAATATCTTCACGACGCCTACGCAATGCAGGAAACATTATCGGAAAAGAACTAATTTTGTAGTAGAGATCTTGACGAAAATTATCTGTTTTTGCTTCTTCAATCAAACTTTCTCTTGTTGAAAAAATAAGACGGACATCTAATTTGAAGATATTACGGGAATAAACTGATTTAATTTCTCTCGTTTCAATAACACGCAAAAGCTTTTCTTGTATTTCCAGAGACAATCTATTCGGTTCTTCTATAAAGAGAGTTCCTCCATTTGCTTCAATAAATTTTCCAAAGTATTGCATGCAATTTTCGTCACATAAATTTGTTCCACCAAACAAAATTTTCTCCATTTTATCCTGTTCAATGACTCTACAATTTACTGTTATAAAAGGAAAAGAGGCACGCGGTCCAGAAGCATGGATAGCATGCGCTAGCATCCTCTTGCCGACTCCGAATTCCCCCTTAATAATAATAGGAGTACTACACTCAGCAGCTTTGCGCGCCAAAGCCATTGTCTGAATCATTGCAGGACTTACCGCAATTATAGAATCAAGCTCTGATACTTCGCGTATTGGATAATAATTATGAATTTCCATAGCTATTTTTATAGAAAAGATAATTTGTTCCGCCGACAGTGGTTTAAAAACAAATCCAAAAGCTCTGTTTTGAAGAGAAAGAAAAACCTGTTTGAAATCATCCTGATTCGTTTGCACAATAACTGGTATATTGGGCATAATTTCCACAATTTGTTTCAAAGCAAAAATGCCCGCTTCTCCAAATCCTACAAGACTGAGAAAAATGACATTTATATTTGTATTTGGACTACACAAAAAATCAAAAGACTTCTGCAAGTCATCCGCAATGAGAACATCGTATTTACAAGATTCCATAAGAATCTTGATAGCCATGCATTGTTCGCAATCTTTGTCTAAAATGAGTACCGTTTTGCTCATATTTTTGAGCATATTTTCCTCCGTTTTGTTGAAAAGTATATTATTATGTGAATGTGCCCTAGAAAAACAGCACTAATATTAGTTTTTGGACTATATATTAAATCGCAAGATTTCTGCAAATTATCCGTAATAAGAATATTATATTTATAAGTTACTTGATAAACTTGCATTATTTATAATCTTTGTCTAAAATGAGTGTTGCTTTATTCCTGTTTTTAAGCATATTTTCCTATTTTTATTGAAAAATATGTTTATATATAAGTTTGCCATCATAAGTTAAAAATCTTATGTGGTTTAATATCTCAATTTTAAAGGATTTTTTTTCTGATAAACCTGTGAAGCTCAATATGTATCACATTTTTCAAAGTGAATCCGTTTCGATTTCCCTCGATTTTTTTAGGATAATAAAATGATTATGCACTTATCCCCAAAATTCGTTTTTCATCATTCTGGGCAAATAACATATTCGCCTGCACCTGCTGATGAGTGTACGGAAAAGAATTCCGAAAAAGATTTAGGAAATCTTCCTCGCTGGAATCTTCAAGATCTTTATCCATCCCATAATTGTCCGGAAATTTTGAATGATATTGAGCGTATTGATCACGAAACTTTGGCTTTCAGAGAACGTTGGAAAGGAAATATAGCAGATTCGGCAACTCGAACTGATTACAGTGGATTAGGTGCAGCCATATCTGAATATGAGAGACTTGTTGATCTCAGTGTTCGCGTTTTTTCTTATGCCCAATTGCTCCATAGCTGTCATTTATCTAGTCCTGAAATCAGTAAATTTTATGTAGATACGATGGCGAAATTGACTGATCTTAGTAATCGGCTTATTTTTTTCACGTTGGAAATCAATAAGCTTGACAACAGCCTCCTTGAAAAGTCTTCTTTCCAAGATCCCCTTACTCTAAAGTATGATCCTTGGATAAAAAATATTCGAAAATTTAAGAATCATTTATTGCCAGATGAGCTTGAATGTCTCTTTTCTGATACTTCTCAAACTGGATCAGAAGCGTTGAGACGTTTCTTTTTTGAAACCTCCGAATCTCTCCGTTTTAATGTAAACGATCAAAAATTATCCCTTGAAAAAACATTAAATCTTCTGAGAAGTCCTGATAGGAATATCCGTGAAGCATCCGGAAAAGCAATGTCCAAAACATTCGAAAAAAGTGGGCACATCTTTTCTTTTATTATGAATACTCTTGCTCAAGATCAGGAGATCTGTGATCGCTGGCGAAAATATGAAAATATTGCCGATAGCCGTCACCTACAAAATGATGTAGAATCCCAAGTTGTAGAATCTCTTACTAAGGCAGTGAAAGATTCCTATCCACGCTTGTCACACAGATATTATGCCCTGAAAGCGAAATGGCTGAATTTAGAAAAAATGCGTTTTTGGGATCGTTCTGCTCCTTTACCAGAATCACCGCAATCTGTCATTTCTTTTGAGACGGCGCGCGAAATTAATCTTGCTGCATATGCTCAATTTTCTCCTCAAATGGCAAAAATTGCGGAGAAGTTTTTTGCTAACAACTGGATTGATGCCCCACAATATGATGGGAAAGGATCCGGTGCATTTTCGCATGGCACCACTCCATCGTCTCATCCATATATCTCCCTTAATTATGCAGGAGAATGGCGGGATGTTATGACATTAGCACATGAGCTTGGTCATGGTATTCATCAATGTTTGTCAGCGGAAACACAAGGTGTTCTCATGTGTGATGCTCCACTAACATTAGCGGAAACCGCTTCTATTTTTGGCGAAGCATTGATCTTTGATTCCTTAATGAAAAAAGTTTCTAATGAGCAAGAACGCAAACTCTTTTTAGCTCATAAAATTGAAGATTCATTGAGTAGTATTACACGTCAAATCGCTTTTTACGATTTTGAAGTAAGAGTACATACGGAACGTCGATCTACTGGTAATCTCCCTATGGAAAGAATAAACGAGATCTGGCTTGAAACTCAAAAGGAAACCCTTGGACCTGCTTTCATTCTTGATGATTCGGGTTATGACAATACCTGGATGATGGTGCCGCACTTTATAAACTCTTCCTTTTATGTCTATTCTTATGCATTCGGGAATTGTCTCGTTAATTCACTGTACGAAATATATAAAAGCAATACTATTGATGGTTTTCAGGAAAAATACCTTAATATTTTACGTGCAGGAAGCTCAAAACACCATTCAGAATTGCTTTCTCCCCTTGGCATTAATCTTTCTGATCCAGGATTTTGGAATAAAGGATTAAAAACCATAGAACGTATGATTGATAATCTAGAACAAATGTAATCTTTGAAGAAAACATTGTTTGATGCTCTATTTCCTTCCTTCACAGGATAACAATATTCTGTTGTTGTTAAAATTTTATCAAGCATATGATTTAACTGTGTTTTTTGATATACTCCCTTGGCTTTTTTGAAGGTTCGGGATTATCAAAAGAAAAGGACATGCGCAAAGAAGAATTCATACGTCTAGGCGTCTTGATACCCTAGGCTTATGCGATCCGCTCCTTTGGTATATGCTTTGCTTGTCCTGTGATTTTCCGTCCGTATACAACTATTAAGTCATGTGTCGTTGCCTCCTGCTTCAAAGAAGAGGATAGCATATTATTTTTGACGCCATGAGACGATTTGTTCACTCCTTCTTTTTAGCCTTTTCCATAAACTATGCACTTAATCATTTCGCGTCCATTGAAGAGTTTTCAAGACTTACAAAAAGGTGTCTTTACCTGTAGTCGTTATTTCAAGGAGATCAATGAGATGCCCGGAAAGTTTTCGACGGTAATAGTCGTTCTTGCCTTTTGGATTTTGATGGAGAAGACGCTACCCTTTAAACGCTGATAAAATTAGCAAGGGACTTTTGCATTTTATCGTATTTCACCAATATTCATTATATTTTCTCTTTTTCCGCCATTAGATAAATTTTTCTTGTTTCTCCTTATGCGGGATAGTTTTTAGTTTATAAAAAATATTCTTTATAAGTTAGAACAAACCATATCCATTATTATAGGCACCCTTGCAAATAGAGAGATGCTTGATTATATTCACTTCTCTATCGTGGTTATGCATGTGGTATGGTTCTTTTTAAAAAACATATTTTTTTTCTCTGGATCTGATTGCTATATGCTACATACTACGAATGTTATTGCTGTATTTTTAAAAGGCATTGCCTTTGTTTTATTAAGTGGTCTTATTTATAAAGCTTGAAAGCGATTACTGTAGTTTTTTTATAGAAATCGGGATAGCCATTGATTTTAGAGGACATGATTTATGTTTCGATTCCTCCTTATAAATGCCAAAAAAGCATCCTTCTGGTACTACGTGAATCATTTGATGTCTGAATAGAGCAACGTATCCATGTCATCTATCATAGCTCCGACTCCCCTTACGGTTCCTACTGTTCCTTATCAAGATCAAAATTTTGGCACATCAGGATTGCGTAGAAAAGTCTCTGTATTTCAACAAAAGAACTACGTAGAAAATTTCCTACAAGCAATTTTTGATACTCTAGATAATTGTACGGATAAAACACTCATTATAGGTGGTGATGGACGCTTCTATAATCGTATCGTGATACAAAAAATCATTAAAATGGCAGCAGCCAATGGCTTGAATCGGATAATGATTGGAAAAGGGGGAATTCTTTCAACCCCTGCTACCTCTCACATTATTCGCAAATACAAAGCGTTTGGAGGTATTATCCTCTCGGCTTCACATAATCCTGGTGGTGCCAAGGAAGATTTCGGGATAAAGTATAACGCCAGCAATGGTGGCTCGGCTCCAAGAAAAGTAACAGATAATATTTTTGAATCATCACTTAAAATCACTTCTTATAAGATCATGCAAGTTGATGACATAGATATTGACAATATTGGAACAAAAAAACTCGCTAATACGATTATATCAATCATTGATCCGCTTGAAGATTATATCGCATTAATGGAAAGTCTGTTTGATTTTGAATCAATTCGAAAACTTGTTAGTTTTGGATTTCGTATAGATATTGATTGCATGAATGCTGTTACGGGTCCTTATGCGAAGGAAATACTAGAAAAAAAACTTGGCGCTCCTTCTGGATCAGTGCGTAATTTTATCCCATTGGAAGATTTTGGAGGGTGCCATCCGGATCCTAACCTGTTTCATGCTAGAGATCTTTATGATAGCATGATGAAAGAGGATGCTCCTGATTTTGGAGCAGCTTGTGATGGAGATGGCGATCGCAACATGATTCTTGGCAAAGGAATATTTGTCAATCCATCTGATAGTTTGGCTATTATGGTTGCCAATGCTGGCTTAGTTCCTGGTTATTCCAATGATTTGGTGGGCGTAGCACGTTCAATGCCTACCAGTATGGCTCTTGATCGCGTTGCCGAAAAGCTTGAACTTCAACTTTTTGAAACACCTACTGGTTGGAAATTTTTTAATAATCTCCTTGATGCTGGTATAATGACGATTTGTGGAGAAGAAAGTTTTGGGACAGGATCTCATCATTCCCGTGAAAAGGATGGTCTATGGGCTATCTTATTTTGGCTCAATATCCTTGCTGTGCGAGGAGAAAGCCTTCTGGATATTGTTCGCAAACATTGGGCTACTTATGGACGAAATTATTATACAAGACACGATTATCCCAATATTCCCGCAAAAAATGCACAACTTTTAATGGATAACCTACGTTCGCAGATCGATAGTTTAACGGGCAGTTATATTTCTGGAATAAAAGTAGAAGGAATCGATGAATTCTCCTATAAAGATCCTATTGACGAAACTATAAGCGATCAACAAGGTATACGAATTTTATTCGAAGGATTTGCAAGGATAATATACCGCATTTCCGGAACAGGAACAGATACAGATAAAAAAACTCTTCGTATCTATATTGAGCGTTATGAACCCGATTCGTCTCAACACTTTCTAAAAACGCAAGAAACTCTCGTAGATCTTATTCGAATCGCTAAAAAGATCGCCTCTCTATGGCGTCATATCGGATGGCGAGATCCTATAATTGTCATAGAATAATCGGCTCTCATGTGCTCTTAGAGAAGAGCGATGACTATACAAAATGATCTCTATGAAGACCCTCTAACATTGGCAATAGCGATACCTAGTAGCAAAGAGCCCTTCTCTGCTCATAATCTCTTCCACATTGCGAAGAGAAGAATATCGCTAACACTAGATGTATCGAGCCTTAGCCAATTTTATTTTGCGCAGATAAATTTTATCGGTAAGCCATAAGGTAAAGAACTTCAGACATTACCATCATCCACATAATCGCTCTTAATAAATACGCTGATCGATAAAAACAATATGGAATCAAATACATAAGAACAGCAATAGTCAGGAACATATGCCACATTACAAGATAGCTTCCTTTTCTAAAACTATCGTATAAGACCATTAATAACTGAATTACCAAAATAAAATCTAAAAATAAAAAAAAGTGTTTCCGCATTTTTTGCATACATACAAATCCTCAACTAAAATCCATCCAAAAAACGCAATAACTCCATTTGCTTTTCGTATGTTAAAACGTATAGCATTTAATATCCACCTTAAATTGTAAAGAAAAATTCATAAAGAGAAAAATATTTCGATCCATCATATCAGGGTAAATAGAGATTTTTTTACTATTAGCGAAAGAAAACGACTGATAAAACAAAGAAATTCTCGGTAAAAAAGTACTCATCGTTTCGTAAAGCACTTTTTAATATTGAACATGGCGTATAAATCTTCCTTATAGTGAAAAAACTTTCATCTGAGGAAGAAAAGCTCAATTGATTACCTGTTGCGTTAATGATAATGAAAAAGCTCCGCAATCACTGTCTAGCTTGCAATAACAA
Organism: Candidatus Liberibacter sp.; assembly: GCF_014048425.1. Lineage (GTDB taxonomy): Bacteria > Pseudomonadota > Alphaproteobacteria > Rhizobiales > Rhizobiaceae > Liberibacter. Next base: position 11,112 of record NZ_JACETX010000009.1, read on the forward strand.
TTGCGTATATTGCTGAAAAAATGGCAAAAAGAACTTATAAACAATTGATAATTCTCAAAATCACGCAATCATTAAGTTGTTTTTACGTGCGTTTGCAAAAAAGATCTAAATCTTATATTTTGGAATGGAGGGATATATTTTGTCTTCATAAACGATAGTAATCCATTGTAAAATAGAACTACATTGTGTTATAAATGCTGTTTTCTAATCCCTTTTTAGTGTATAATCAGGACAATGTTTAACTAGTGGATTCTTTAATTCGAATTGTACCATCTATTCTTGCTGCAGATTTTTCTCGTCTAGGTGAAGAAGTTCTTAATGTAACCAAAGCTGGCGCCAAACAAATTCATTTTGATGTCATGGATGGGCGTTTTGTTCCCAATATTTCTTTTGGTTCTGACGTTATTAAATCATTGAGACCATATAGCGATGCTATCTTTGACTGTCACTTGATGCTTTCATCTGTAGATTCTCATCTGCAGGTCTTTGCAGACGCTGGTTGTGATATCATAACCTTACACGCCGAAGCATCACCTCATCTCCATCGCTCATTGCAGACCATTCATGCGATGGGCAAGAGAGCTGGCGTAGCAATAAATCCTGCAACGCCTGTTTCCATGCTTGAACATATTATAGACGAGGTTGATCTTATCCTCATCATGTTGGTCAATCCTGGATTTGGTGGGCAGCGCTTGATTGAATCTACGATACCAAAAATCAGTCAAGCAAAAAGCTTGATCAATAAACGCCCTATTGCGCTTGAAGTTGATGGAGGCGTAACATCACAAAACATTGGATCTCTCGCACGAACAGGAGCTAATATATTCGTAGCCGGATCAGCAATTTTTAATCACAAGAAAAAGGGATCCTATGCAGAGTGTATACAGGATTTAAAAACATCAGCCCTAGGATTACAAAACAATCAATAAAATATCATTTTCTAGAAAGTTATCTAAAACACATACGTCAAGAAAAAAATCTAAGAGATTTTTTAGAGAGTTGCTACAACTTGTAATACTACGACAGATATTGATGAAGAACAATATGTTTGCAGGATTTAAAAACATCAGCTCTGGGATTACAAAGTAGACGATAAGAGTGTTATCAACATAGCCAATAAAATATCATTTTCTATCTTATAGTTGTGAATTATTTTCTATACGTTGATTTTTTACCAAAAAGAATTTAAGCTTGATATATGATTTATTATATCCTATTACCTTCCTCCCCCCATACGCTGATCGATATGCTGTATCGTTCATGAAAGCTCTATATTGTTACTCATTTCTGGTGTGCTTTATAGTGTTTTAGATATACGCCATACGCTGTGTTTAATTTTTTCGTTCAATCTGGGCAATAAGTTGCCTGGTATCAAATAATTGGTTAAAATATGATCCCTCGTTATTCTAGAGATGAGATGGTTTCTATTTGGTCTCCTGAAACAAAATTCAGGATATGGTTTGAGATAGAGGCACATGCTTGTGATGCACTGTCCGATCTTGGCATTATTCCAAAGAAAGCAGTACAAACTATTTGGGAAAAAGGAAATAATGCCTCTTTTGATATTGGGCGTATTACTGAACTTGAAACCGTTGTCAAGCATGACGTTATTGCCTTCCTCACACATCTTGCGGAAATCATTGGTCCTGATGCACGTTTTATTCACCAAGGGATGACTTCATCCGATGTTCTTGATACATGTTTCAATATCCAACTTATGCGAGCTTCTGATATTCTTTTGAAAGATCTCGATCAATTGTTGCAAAGCCTTAAAAAACGTGCTTTCGAACATAAACATACGATAACCATAGGTCGTTCTCATGGAATTCATGCTGAACCTACAACCTTTGGACTCAAGCTAGCCACAGCTTATGCGGAATTTTCGCGCTGTCGTCAACGCCTTATTAATGCCCGCGAAGAGATATCTGTCTGTGCCATTTCTGGTGCTGTTGGCACTTTTGCAAACATACATCCAAACGTTGAGCAACATGTTGCTTCAGCGATGGGGTTAAAACCTGAGCCTATTTCTACGCAGGTGATTCCTCGTGATCGATATGCGATGTACTTCTCTACTCTTGGTGTTATAGCGTCTTCTATTGAACGATTATCTGTAGAAATACGACATCTTCAGCGCACTGAGGTTCTTGAAGTGGAGGAATTTTTCCATCTTGGGCAAAAAGGGTCTTCAGCAATGCCGCATAAGCGCAATCCTATTCTAACGGAAAACCTAACAGGATTGGCTCGTATAATACGATCTTATGCAGTTCCTGCAATGGAAAACATAGCACTTTGGCATGAAAGAGATATTTCACATTCTGCCGTTGAGCGCGTTATAGGTCCTGATGCGACCGTATATCTTGATTTTGCGTTATCCCGTTTAAGAAATGTGATAGAAGAACTAGTCATTTATCCCAATAACATGATGAAAAATATTGAACAATTTAGAGGTCTTATTCACTCTCAACGCATCCTTCTTGCTTTGACACAATCTGGTATATCGCGAGAAAACGCCTATCAACTTGTCCAACGTAATGCGATGAAAGTTTGGGAAAATGGTAGTGTTTTTCTTGAAGAATTATTGGCAGATACTGACATACGCGCAGCATTATCGGAGGATGAAATCCGTGAAAAATTTGACTATGCGTATCATACTAAGTACGTAGATTCTATCTACGAACGTGTCTTTTCCTCAATAAATACTTGAAAATACTCTTTGTTTATCCTCTCCTATTTTGATTTAGAATATAAAACATAATTTCGAAATGGCATGAGTGGTTTTTTGGAGGGCAAATAAACTAAAAGGGGCATTAAGCAGATTGCTCCGCCGTGATAAACCCGATATAGTTGCACGCGGTATTGCTATAGAGGAGCTTTGTGGACTCCAAGAGATTTTGCAAAAATTTTCGGAATCCAAGAGATTTTGCAGAAAGCTATAGAGGATCGCCAATATTTTTCCTCCGACAAGATATCAGAAAAAACCCAGATTGATTTTTAAAAATCCAAGGGCTTTTCGCCTTATATCCCCGCCCTGAATGGATTGATCTTTACGGCGTTTTTTTTGGTAATATATCTTCCAATAGATGAACTGCTACAGATAGGATGGACTGAGCTTTACGGCGTTTCTTGGTAATATATCTTCCAACAGATGAACTTCTAAAAATGAGGATTGCTAGAATCTATTACGTTTTCATGATCGACAACGCAATTATCGTATGTATTTCGTTTTTTATATACAGATGCACTTTCATAACCAGTGCTTGCAGATATTGTACCGTCCATAGCCACAGACAAACTCTCAAGAAACATTATAGGGGGATGGAAATCGAAACACCCCCAAGGAATTGAGTCAAAATCACTTACGTATTCGATTTTTATAAGTTTCTATTTGTGTTCACTGTGATCTTTAGTGATCGTCAGCGCTGGTAATTTTCTTTCCTAAAAATTATGAAAGCGATGTTTTGTTATGATAAAAATATTATTTTACTATTCTCTACATTCTCAAAAACCAAAGAAATCTTGACCTCAATACTTTAAGCTTCATGGCTTATACAAGCATCCCAAAAAGAATTTTAAATACTTAAGGGCTTATGTACAATCCGCCGAGATTTGCTTGCATTTCCACTCAAACGGCGCGCTTTGTCTTTTTCATAATCTGCAAAATTACCTTCAAACCACTCAACATGACCATCCCCTTCAAAAGCCAAAATATGGGTTGCAAGACGATCCAAAAACATACGATCATGGCTAATAATAACAGCACAACCCGCAAAATTTTCTAAGGCATCTTCGAGGGCAGATAGTGTTTCCGTATCCAAATCATTCGTAGGTTCATCAAGAAGAATAACATTTCCGCCGCTTTTGAGAATTTTTGCTAAATGCACGCGACCACGCTGACCTCCAGATAGCAAACTTACCTGCTGTTGTTGATCCGATCCTTTAAAATTAAAAGCTCCACAATAGGCACGAGAATTTACCTCATACTTACCAAGCTTGATAACATCATCTCCACCGGAAATTTCTTCCCAAACTGTTTTATCGGCACTTAAGGAATCGCGACTTTGATCAACATAGCTGAGTTGTACGGTATCCCCAATACGAATTATACCAGAATCGGGTTGTTCACGTCCAGTCAGCATACGAAACAATGTTGTTTTACCTGCTCCATTAGGACCAATAACACCAACAATTCCCCCAGGAGGCAAACTAAATGAGAGATTATCAATCAATTTGAAATCACCATAAGATTTTGATATATTCTGAGTTTCAATCACAAGCTTTCCTAGACGTTGACCGACAGGAATAATAATCTGAGCATTTCCAGGATGACGATCTGAAGCTGATTCTATCAATTCTTCATAAGAACGAACGCGTGCTTTTGACTTGGATTGCCGTGCTTTTGGAGAAGAAGAAATCCACTCCCGTTCACGTTCTATGGCTTTCTGTCGAGAAATTTCCTCTCGATTCTCTTGTGCCATACGCTTTGCTTTTATTTGCAGATATGCAGAATAATTGCCTTGGTAAGGAATACCTTTTCCACGATCAATTTCCAAAATCCAACTCGTCACATTATCGAGAAAATATCGATCGTGGGTAACCATCAATACTGCACCAGCATATTCCCGCAGATATTTTTCCAGCCATGCAATAGTTTCAGCATCAAGATGATTAGTAGGCTCATCAAGCAACAAAAGATCCGGCTGAGAAAGCAATAATCGACACAGTGCAACGCGACGCTTTTCTCCTCCAGAAAGAGGTTCTATAGAAGAATCACCATCCGGACAACAAAGAGCCTCCATAGCTATTTCAACTTTGGTTTCTAAATCCCAAAGACCCTGACTATCAATAGTATCTTGTAATTTAGCCCCCTCTTCAGCCGTCTCATCTGAGTAATTCATCATTACCTCATTGTAACGATTAAGAATGGCTTGTTTATGAGCAACGCTTTCTAAAATATTTTCCTTTACCTTTTTGGAAGGATCTAACTGTGGTTCTTGTGGCAAATAACCAACCGTAGCACCTGTAGCTAACCAAGCTTCACCATTATATTCTTTATCAATTCCAGCCATAATCCGCAAAATAGTTGATTTCCCTGCACCATTAGGGCCGAGAATGCCTATTTTCGCATCTGGATAAAAAGAAATGTTCATATTATCTAATATCTTCTTATTTCCAAAGACCTTGTTTAGACTTGACATATGATAAATAAACTTGCGTGCCATAAGATCACCCTGCTTTGAATAAAAATTTAATTGTGTTTTAGGCTAATTATGCTAACAGATCAACGATTGAGAATCTTCATTAGGTTAGTCCTTTATACTATCAAAGATTTATTTCTTAAATCCAAGAGAAAAACAAGGTTTATTCCATGTCACAAAAAATATACTGGCTTAAAAATGAAACGGGAGGCGATATAGCCTATCGTTATTATCAAACACGACCAAATCCTCGTGGCGCCGTACTCATCTGTCAAAGTTTAAAAGAAAATTTTGGTAACTGTGATTCTTTTTGTCGATATCTTGCAGAAGAAAACTTGGTGGTTTACGTCTGCGACTATCATAACGACAAAAAAACGACTGAAAATATTTCTCCTCATTTTCTTGATCAACAACCAAAAGATGTGGCAACAATCGTTGAAGATACGATAAAATTGCGAGCACTAATCTCCACAAGATATGAAAAGATACCCGTTATCCTTTTTGGTTATTCATTTGGTACAATTATCGCCCTTTCCGCTCTTATACATTCTCCTCACGAATTTTCGGGTATTGCCCTATGGAATCTTGATTTGCAATTTGGAAAATACACAAATATTTTGACGACTTTCATTTTAAAAGTAGAAAAGTTTTTAAAAGGATCAGATACTTCAAGTCGCTTTATGCGATACATGACTTATGATTTATGGCTTCGTGACTATCACAATTGGAAAAATTTTCTTCGAGATCCAAAACAAAATTCAAAAACACCAAAAAGTTTAGCCACACATCCAAGCCATGGCTTCAATATGCCTATATCAATGTGGATAGAATTGATGTCAGCGGCTATCAACATCAACTCTAAGGGATATTTGAATTTACTTCCCAAAAAAACAGCTTTTTATCTTCTTAGCGGAGGCAGTCCTGCTCTCGATACTGAAGAATCTTCTCAAATGCAAAACTTAGCAAAAAGACTATATCAAGAAGAGTTTTATAATATGTCTTTGATGACATTTCCTCCTATTCCTCCTCATCAATTGAAAGATCAATGGCCTCCGGAAACTATTAAAGCATTACGCAACTGGATAGTTAATTCACACCTTCCAAAGGCTATCAACTTGATAGAACATCATAACACTAAGGACTGATAAGCAATAACTTGTTATCTTTTCTCTATTGTGTTTGAATGGCACGATTTATTTTTATTAACTGATTAAAACCAAAGATTTTTCCCATGATCCCCCCCCAAAAAAATACATTAACTTCCATACTATTATCAACAACTGTCATTTTACATGGCTGTGATCAGTCAGACTCTGCACCTCGTAATACTGCCAAAGAGACAGTTCAAGAAATCATGATAAACGCCTCTTCTCGCAAAAGTATCGAAGAAGCCAAAGAATCTAGTAGTGATAGTCAAAATATAAAACAAACACCAAAACCCGTGGAAAATGATCTCCAAACAAACGATAAGCATCAGATTCCGCCTACTACTGATTGGTCTAATCCTCAAGATCTTTCTACGTTCCTCTACGCCCAAACAGACGATCCCATAGAAAAGGAAGTGAAAAATTTTCCTTTAGAGAATCTCCTAAGAATCAAGGAAACGATCACTGCTACCATAATAGCTACTGATCAACAGCTCGAAACGGAAACCAGCCAACAAACAATTAATGTTATTATCTCATATAAAAATTTACTAATGGACAAAAAAGAAATAATAACAGATGCAATAAAGCATAGACACAATGAACCATAGAATAAAACAGGAATAGGTAAAATCAAAGTATTGGTATTTACCATAGCGGGATGATACGGAAGCAAGCTAAAGGAAACTTTGGCTTACCCTTGTTCCCTATCCATATTGAAGGAACCTCGCAAACGCTTTTTAATACGATCTAGGAGAACAGGAGATATTATTTCTCTTTCCATTCAAAAAACTAAAAATTGCAAAAAAATATAGTTTTACACTAATTTTATTTGATTAACTATAAGTTCTACTTTTGGTTGTTATTCTTATAGTGCGATCATATATGATTACTCCATATTTTAATATGGAGGTAATGTGTATGTGTTAATGCGGTATTACACTGTTTTATTATCTTTACTTTTCTTGTCTTGTGCATCTTGTGAGTCTGATCCAGTGGTTGGAAGTGTTCGAGACCTGCTGGGATAAATGGAAACAATGCAGCCGCTGGACCTGCCAGACCCGCTGGACTATACGGGGCGAAAAAAATACACGAGGCAAATGCAGCCGCTGCACCTGCCAGACCCGCTAAACTACTGGAAGCACTGGGCGCAATCGATTTTCGGGACACGATGATGTTTTATTCTAGCCTATTAGGCGGGAAAAATGGAGCCGCTGGACCTGCCAATTCCTCGGAACTACTGGACATGCTGAGAGAAAAAGAACTACCAGAGAAAGAGAGGAAACGGTTGGAGTCGCAGAAAGTACGGGACTATGTGGAAAAAATGCAAGCACTAGACGGGATGAATGGAATAGACGGGGCAAATGCAGCTTCTGGAGCCGACAGACCCGCAGACCTACCTACGGGACCCGCTGAAAAAAGGGGAAAGATCGGATTGGCAGGCCGAAATGGCCGAAAACCTGCGGAAACAAACGGAAGAAATGGATTTTCAGGATGTACTGATGTTGGCTCATCACCTAGCTGAATAGACGGGAAAAATGAAGCCGCAGTCCTGACTGGACATGCTGGAAAAAGTGGAATTGATGGAACGCTCAAGCTCTAAAGGCCAATCAACATAAAGATACAAGATTTTGAGCAAAAAATAAACGGTTTTAAGCAAGAAGAAAAAAATCGTGATGATCTTATGAATCCGATTGACACTTTAATAGCCGACTTAAACAACCGTGTTTTTTTCTATAGGGGAGCGGTTCGTTAAAAATCCAATAAAGTAGCAAAAAGACTAGATAGATCAAGCGGCGGATGAAACACAAAAAATGATTCTTCTCAAGTTCAATCTGTATTATCATCAGAAAAAATACGGAGGGTAATAGCAATTAAAAGAGCTCGTTTACTCCTGAAACCGATGCAAAAAAAGATGAAACGCTCATTCATTAAGAATGGGCTTCAATTAAAGCCGTAAAGAAGAAAAGCAAAAGCCAAAGGATTACACTACCTTTGGCTTACCCTTTTTCATCGCCGCGCTAAGATAATCTTACTTATTTTAATGGCATGAAAAATTTCAATAATCGATTTTGAATATTTTTTAAATGGCTTAGTCTTGCGTTTTTATACATACAACTTGCGATATTAAAGGAACCTCGCAAATACTTCTTCATACGATCTAGGAGAAAAGCAAATATTATTTCTCTTTCCATTCAAAAAAACTAAAAATTGCAAAAAAAATATAGTTTTAAACTAATTTTATTTGATTAACTATAAGTTCTACTTTTAATTGTTATTCTTATTGTGTGATCATATATGGGTATTCTATGTTTTAATATGGAGGTAATGTATATGTTAGTACGGTATTACACTGTTTTATTATCTGTACTTTTCTTGTCTTGTGCATCTTGTAAGTCTGATCCAGTGGTTGGAAGTGTTGGACCTGCTGGAATAAATGGAAACAATGCAACCGCTGGACCTGCCAAATCCACGGACCTACTGGACATGCTGAGAGCAAAAGAACGACCAGAGCTAGAGAGGAAAGTATTGGAGTCGCCGGAATTCCTGAACTATGTGGCAGAAATGCAAGCAGTAATGTCGCAGTCCCTAGAGGACAGGATGAAAAGAATAGAATCTTTATATAAATTTAAAGATGATGAAACACAAAAAATGGCTCTTCTCAAGTTCGATCTGTATTATCCTCAGAAAAATACGGAGGATAATAGCAATTAAAAGAGCTCGTTTACTCCTGAAACCGATGCAAAAAAGATAAAACGCTCATTCGTTAAGAATGGGCTTCAATTAAAGCCGTAACGAAGAAAAGCAAAAGCCAAAGGATTACACTACTTTGGCTTACCCTTTTTCATCGCCACGCTAAGATAATCTTACTTATTTTAATGTCATGAAAAATTTAATTGAAATCCTCCTCGTCCTGAAAGACATTGAAATCCTCCCCGTCCTGAAGGACGAGGAGGAGACTGTTTTGAAAAAAATCTCCAGTTTATCGCCCTATTCTTTGAAACATGATCAGTTCACGAGGGAAGTCTTCACGAGAAATAATGAGATATTCCCAGTAAGGCAAAGCCTTTTCTGAGATTTTTTGCTCAATCCTTGACTTTTTAATGACCAAGTTTCCCCCCCCCTAGCCTTCTCCATGACTTGAGCCAGAATCCAATTAAAGTCTCAGAAGCACGAGAGCTATATATACAAACCACTTTGATATCACAAGCTAAAGAATCAAGAATTCTTTTTATGAGAGCTCTAGCGTAAATATCCGCTCCGAATTCTTGCATGTAGGCAACAATATCCCCTCTGGGATTAAATGGAGATAACGTGGTTTTTGTCTTATTCCCATATCCCCAAGAGCATACTCTTTGCATGCTCTACGCCTCTGCTAACGATAACCTTATTGCTTCCTTTATCTCTCTTGATACCATTGATTTCTTAAGATCATTTCTGAATAAAAATCTATGATGATATTGAATCAATCTATCTTTTGAACCACTTTTCGGGATTATTAAACCCTTTTTATAAAGTCAGAATAATAAATATATCTCAAATCTAAAAAATATACACATATGTCTCTTTATTCTTCTTGATTCGATGTCCATAGACTTGTTTATGAGCATAAATTAAGCGGATCTATTTATGAAATTCTGGTATAATGTTATTTTTAAGTTGACCATCTTTCGTGGTCCGCATATTGTCCTTTCTCTAGGAGATCTCTTGTAAATAAGATTCTCTGAGAGCGCGTAGCTCAGTCGGTAGAGCAACTGACTTTTAATCAGTGGGTCCTGGGTTCGATCCCCAGCGCGCTCACCAAAGACAATTTCTTTGGTGGGTTTTTGGCGGATAATTAAAATGCTACCTGTGATTATATTTAAAGCATAAAACGCTTTATAAGCAGATGATTATAGAGATCGACATCTCGTCATCATAACAAGCAAATCGATTAGTAACCAACAACAGCTTTGCTTGCCATATATCCCAAAGCCTCTCTTGAACCAGCACCATACAGCCATCAATAAGCCAACAAGCCTGCAGTCTATGAGTCTGTTACTAGCATTCTGCAACCTATAGACCTTCAATCAAAAGTCAGTAGCCAATGCCTATATCCTATAGACTTTTAGCGCATACTTCTTATGACAAACATCCAAATACCATATGTGGCTTTGTCATCGTATTGAGATCAATATATATTATCGTGCGACAAAAAATTTTTAAACTGATTTACCGCAATGGCTTCTAGAGAAATCATCGTAACATCAGATGATAATATCTCGCAACGACAATGCGATTGCCAAGTATTTTCAATAAGGTTTGTCTATTTTTTTAATACTTTATCGTTTTAACGCATCGCTTAATTGAGAGCAAACCATCACTTCAAGCATGTTTTATGTCCCTTCTTAGATACTGATACAATATGCATATCAGAAAACAAAAAATCGACTATACAATTTGCAAGGAGAAATCAAATCTCTATAGAGGGAGAAATTTTCATCCTAAAGAGGAAGAATGAATCCTCAATAGACATTCAATTTAAACTCTATTCTAAACTTTTTATCAGATCCATTACCACATTCTGTATTCATATACGAAAAACACTAGATCCAAGAACAAGTAATAAAATTATTTTTATAAATATTATTCAATATAAAAATAAAAACATTCACTTTAATGATAAATATATAAAATTTATTATTAAATTTATAATTGTTTTTTGCAACTTAAAATACCTAAATTAAATAATTACAGTATATAATGTCGATATCTATATTAATAAACATTATTTTTTTAATCTAGAAATATATTTTTTAAATACTTTATAGGAGATGATTTTTATGAATAATTTTAAGTATTGCGCTGTTTTATTATCTGCACTTTGTTTTTCTTTAGCGTCTTGTAATTCTGACCCAGTAAAAAAGGATGACCAGACGATAAATAATAACGTCCCATCCCCTGTTATCAAGCCTGTACATGCGAGTCCGCTTACAAACATTAAAACTGCAGCTGATTTTAATAATTTTATGCTAAAAGATAACATTAAACAAGAATTTAAGACTATTAATGATAGCGCAGACGCAGAAATTAAGAAATACGGCGAAAATGCGTCATCGACCTGGGACCTAGCTAAGATTATCATTTCGTCAGGGACGTCAGATGATGAAGTCAAATTCGGTAATTCATTGAAAAATCTTAAAACGGAATATGATGAGCTCAAAAACAAGCAGAAAATAACTGATTAAGAAACCGTTTAATATCTTTGTAACGGAATGCAGGATTAAAACAATGCGCAAAACTGTCCTTGAGAAATATTAAAATGGGAGGGTAAGCAAAAAGATATGTTTTGGCTTACCCTTTTTCCTCTCTATACTAGATTAATATATAATTTACGAGGATAAATCGAATCTCTATAGGGAGAGACTTAAACTCCAAAGTAAGACTTTAATCCTAAATAGGAAATTGATCCATTGAGAAAGAATAAAATACTTGATGGATATTAAACCCTTAATCAGATATTCAATTCAAAGCGTATACCAAACTTTTCCTTAGATTCATTACCCTATTGTTTATTTATACGAAAAATACTGAAAATAAAAACCAATAATAAAATTATATTTTTAAAATATTACGCAATATAGAAATAAAAATACATAGCTTAATAATCAATATATAAAATTTATTACTTAATTATAATTTTTTTTTATGTTTTAAGAAACTTAAATTATATAATTGTACTATATATCTTCAATTTCAATATTAATAATCGTTTTTTTAAAGCCAAAAATATTTTATAAGAGAGGATTTTTTTATGATTAATCTTAAGCATTACCCCGTTTTATTGTCTGCAATGTGTTTTACTTTGGCGTCTTGTAATTCTGCTGATCCAGTCAAATCCACTCCAACTACCCCACTCCAACCATCCCAATTAGGAAGAACAAAAAGAAGTGCTGACCTGACAAAAGATTCGACGGAAAATAAACTGGAAAAGTGCAAAAAAGATGTCGTTGATATGGTTTCAACAGTATCTGGAGTAATAGCTGAAAAACTTTTCAATAAACTAGATTCGGAAGATCCACAAAACGGTCAGAGCATAGATCAAGGATCGACAGAAGTAAACGAAACTTCACAAAACGATCAGGGTATAGATCAAGGGTCGACAGAAATAGACGAAACTCTACAAAACGATCCAAGGGTCGACAGAATTAGATAAAACTCCACAAAACGATCAGAGCACAGATCAAGTATCGACAGCAGTAGACGAAACTCCACAAAACGATCAGGGCATAGATCAAGAGTCGACAGAATTAGACAAAACTCCACAAAATGGTCAGAGCACAGATCAAGTATCGACAGATTCAAATATAACATCAATATCTTGAATTCTGAAAAGTTCTTTTTCTGATATCCGCAAATAGTGGAAAAGTATCTGAGCATCATCACGATGGAATGCAAAGTTAAGATGCATATAACTATCGCTCAGAAATCTTAAGGAGGACAAAGGATAAGCAAAAATATTTTAGCTTATCCTTTGTCCTTTCTTTATCTGGATTAATATACAATTTACAGAAGAAACGAACCTTGGAAGGATAAATTGAAATACTAGAGCAAAAGTCGAATCCTAGAGAGAGGGGGAGATTGAACTCTCAATCAGAGATTCAATTTAAAATTCTTAAATAGAATAACTATAATACACATATGGAATTTTAATACCAATACTATTGTTTTTGTTTAAAAAAACTAAAAATATTTTGTAAGAAAGGCTTTTTATGATTAATCTTAAGTATTACCCTGTTTTATTGTCTGCAATGTGTTGCGCTGTAGCGTCTTGTAATTCTTCTGACCTAGTAAAAAATTCTCCCCAAATAAGCAGTATTAGCACAACACCAGAATCCATCAGCAGCACCAATACAACACCAGAAGCAAAAGTTATTGCGCCTATATTTATGCCTTCACCTCTAACATCTCATACGTTAGAGGAGTACATGGAAAACATGTCTCAGAATGGTAATATTGAAAGAATAAAGGGATTTTTCAATGATACAAAACATCCAGAAATTATGTTTTATAGCTTTGATGCACACAAAATTTTCCAGGAAATAACGCAGTTTTTAACTTCAAAAAATACTCAAAAATACGTTAACGAGCCAGATTTTGAAGAGAATATCCAGAATAAAAGAATACATCTTGAAAAGGATTTCACTGCATTGAAGGCTAAATATCAGAATCTCATAAACCAAAATATCATATCTTCTCAAGAATCTTATGATGGAAGGCAAAGTTAAATACTAGAGCAAAAGTCGAATCCTAGAGAGAGGGGGAGATTGAACTCTCAATCAGAGATTCAATTTAAAATTCTTAAATAGAATAACTATAATACACATATGGAATTTTAATACCAATACTATTGTTTTTGTTTAAAAAAACTAAAAATATTTTGTAAGAAAGGCTTTTTATGATTAATCTTAAGTATTACCCTGTTTTATTGTCTGCAATGTGTTGCGCTGTAGCGTCTTGTAATTCTTCTGACCTAGTAAAAAATTCTCCCCAAATAAGCAGTATTAGCACAACACCAGAATCCATCAGCAGCACCAATACAACACCAGAAGCAAAAGTTATTGCGCCTATATTTATGCCTTCACCTCTAACATCTCATACGTTAGAGGAGTACATGGAAAACATGTCTCAGAATGGTAATATTGAAAGAATAAAGGGATTTTTCAATGATACAAAACATCCAGAAATTATGTTTTATAGCTTTGATGCACACAAAATTTTCCAGGAAATAACGCAGTTTTTAACTTCAAAAAATACTCAAAAATACGTTAACGAGCCAGATTTTGAAGAGAATATCCAGAATAAAAGAATACATCTTGAAAAGGATTTCACTGCATTGAAGGCTAAATATCAGAATCTCATAAACCAAAATATCATATCTTCTCAAGAATCTTATGATGGAAGGCAAAGTTAAATACTAGAGCAAAAGTTGAACCCTGGAGAGAGGAGATTAAACCCTAAAAGAAAAAGAACCTAATCCTAGAAGGGGTAATTGAACATTCAATCCAGAACCAATACCAAACTTTTCATCAGATTCATTGCCTTTTTATTGATCTATACGAACAATAGCTGATGAAGTCACATTACATTCCATGAGAAAGAATACGCCCCGAGGATTACTCTTTTTAAAATTATAGTCAGCCAAAATATATGGGATTATAATTATGTTATCTCCAGATATTTTGAATTTTAATTTTCTAGGAATGGATGCCAATGCGAGGGGGGACACTTTTCAGAATTATTTTCCAAAGCAAAATAGACGGGTACAAAAAGAAGATGCGCATGTCGGGTCAAACTTGTTATCCAGAGACTGATACGAGATGAACCTTATCAATTGATTGATGCCGGAAGAGTTTAGAGAGTAAAAACATGAAATTATCTAAGATACAATGGATAATTTACCGCTAGAATAAATTAAAAAATTCATGTTTACCACATATTGTTCTTCTTGAAATAACTCTGAAAAACCAGCTAATAAAGTTGATATGGACGTAGGGGAATAAAACAAATGATTGGAGGAAAATCGCTCTGATCTCAGTATCAACATAGCAAATATCCACACCAAGATGCACGGTATTTTTCGAAAATACTAATCATGATTGCGGCGGTTGCCATGACAATTATTGATTGAGCATCTCAATGCTCCTAGCGTTTCTATAGTCCCTCCTTCTTTCTCATCCTATCATCTATAAACCATCTCCCCAAAAAAATACAAGGCACAAGGTTTCTTGAGTGAATGAACTGAGCATCATTCTCAAGGAATTGGCTTTCATGATTCTTTGATAGCCCACAATCACAGCATGAGCGATGCATTCAATAATAATCCAAAATATGAAAATTATAAAACGAATAAGGGCATTCAAATCATCAGTTTGCCTGATAGCCATGCACCTTTTTAGACACAGCCCGTGATAGTATAAAATCCTACAGCAATATGATCATCTATTAAGCAAAACTTGGTATTTGGACTACAGATTCTTGTGAATTTTGCATAAAATTACCTTGATGATTTGATTTCAAACAGATCTTTTGTTTCAAAGCAAACGGTTTTTTTGACGATTCCAGTCGCGTTTTTTTTCTGTCTCGCGTTTATCGTAATTTTTCTTACCTTTAGCGAGTGCAAGATCAAGCTTTGCCAATCCTTTTTCATTAAAATAAAGCTTCAGTGGAACAAGTGTCATACCATCACGACGAACAGCCGAATACAAACGACCTATTTCTCTTTTGGAAAGAAGAAGCTTACGATGTCGTCGTGGAGCATGATTAAAACGATTGGCTTGCGTATACTCTGGAATATACGCGTTTATCAACCAAATTTCATCATTTTCACAAGAAGCATAAGACTCGGAAATATTGATTTTTCCTACCCGCAATGACTTCACTTCAGTGCCCGTCAGCACTATGCCAGCATTGTAAGACTGAATAATATGGTAATTATACCGAGCCTTTCGATTCTCAGAAATCAATTTTTTGGATAGGTTTTTTTTAGAATGAGAATTCATACTCTTTTTCAATTCCAATGAATATCATGCTCTTAATTTGAGAAAGAATTCTTTAAAAAACAATATTATGCAGTCAATATCCCTGCATATTCAAGAGCCCTATTAATAGCAAGGATTGTATCTTTTTCAAGAACTGAAACCATAGGCAATCGCACACGACAAGATATTTTTCTCCCCAAACGAGATAACGCATACTTTACTCCACATACAGCGGGTTCCATGAATAGTGCCTTGTATAGGGGAATGAGCTTATCTTGATATTCAAGAGCCTTGCGATAATCATCTCTCTGCATGGCCTGTTGAAATTCGGCACAAAGCTTTGGTGCAACATTTGCTGCAACAGAAATACATCCCACTCCACCGTGAGCATGAAATCCCAAAGCCGACGAATCCTCTCCCGACAACTGAATAAAATCAGCGCCACAAGCGATGCGTTGTTCTGATGCCAGTGCAATATTCCCCGTCGCATCTTTAATACCCACGATATTGGGATAGGTCTTTACCAATTTAGCCATCGTATCAACATCCATTGAAACAACAGTACGACTTGGATTATTATAGATATAAATCGGCAAATCCACTGCCTTCGCTATAGCGCTAAAATGCTCCCAGATTCCCTGGGCGTTAGGCTTGTTATAGTAAGGCAGAATAACCAACACGGCATCGGCACCAATATTTTGAGCATGTCGCGCTAATTCAATAGATTCTATTGTATTATTGGAACCTGCTCCAGCCATCACAGGAACACGGCCAGCAACTGTTTTAACACATAATTCAACAATGCGATAATGCTCTTTATGTGATAAAGTTGCTGATTCACCCGTTGTGCCGGCAGGAACAATCCCATTAGAACCTTCAGAAATTTGCCACTCGATATGTTCGGAAAAGGCCTCCTCATCAATATGGTTATGCTTTGTAAACGGCGTTATTAGAGCAGGAATCGAACCCTTGAACATAAAATCTACCCCTATGGCCATTTCTTTTGATATCAAATCATAAACAAACTAGCAAAACATAACAAGCCTACCACAACACTCATTTTTTATAATATACCAAAATAAAATCGGCATCTTTCACAGGAGGTGGAGGTAGACGAGTGTGTTTTTTTATGGTACCTATTAGAAGATGTAAATCTCTAGATTTATAGCTACTTTTTTGACAATAAATTGGTGATTAATATCATGAAAAAATTCAGAAATTCTATAATATATATCATTTTAATTCTCTCTTCTCCCCCAATCATCTGTTCAGCAAGATGTTCAGACAGCCGCGTACTGGAACAGAAAGAATCTCTTCCTTCAAATTCTTCCGCGACAATACCGAATAACGGTATCTCTCCCCATAATCACGACACAGCTTCTTTGGAAACTCCTAAAAAACAACCGAATAACGGAATTTCTCCTCATAATCACGGCAAAACTTCTTTGGAAGCTCCTCATAAAATACCGCATCAGAATAGCCAAAGTGAATTAGAGAAAGGACTTTCAGCTATATCAAGCGACGATATCTTTGAGGCAATTCGTATTCGCGATAAAATGCCCTATAAGAAGAAATTAGACAGAGACATACTAACCTGGGCCATAGCGACGTCAGGCAATAAATCTGTGCCTTCTTCAGAGCTTATTGAGGCACGCAAGAAACTCCAGGACTGGCCATATTTTGAAAATATAACCTCCTATCTAGAATACGCACTCTTTAATGAACAACCTAGTGCGAGGCGTATCTTAAAAGTTTTTGCTAAACGTCCTCCACAAACCCCTGAAGGAACGATTCTTCTGGTAAGCGCATTAGTGAAAAAAGGAAACATTACCCATGCAAAAACTATTTTAAAATCTATGTGGCATAAGAAATTATTTGACGAAAAAATCGAAAATTTTGTTCTGCAGAATTTTCCATCCCTTCTCGATATTTCTGACCATAAGCTTAGAATGAGTTTATTGCTTTTTTATAATAATCTAAACCAAGCAAAACGTTTTGCAACTCTTGCAAAAGCAGAATCTCTTTTCATGGTTTGGTCCGTTGTAAACAACAAAGAACCTTCTCAGGAGACAGCTAAGCTCTTAGATGACGCCAGCAAGAAGTGGTCAAATGATCCTTGTTACCTGTTTAGCAAGATAAGATATCTGCGTTACGAGAAAAAATATGCTGATGCAGGAGAACTTCTTCTTAAAAAGCGCCCTCGCAATGCTAAAGATCTTTTTAATCCTATGCTTTGGAAAACCGAGCAACAGATTATAAGCCGATCTCTCGCCAATGAAAAAAACTTTGATGCAGCTTATAGGGTTATTTCTGATATCATTACTACTACTGATACAACCTATATTACGGAATCCCAATTCCAAGCTGGTTGGTATGCTCTTAATTTTTTGAATGATCTTCCAAAAGCAGAAAAGCATTTTAATAATATTATGCTCTACTCGAGATCACCATTATCACGATCACGTGCCTTATATTGGTTAGGAAGAACAGCAGAAAAATCACAAAAACAGGCAAAAGCCAACCAATACTATACCAGAGCTTCTGCCTATCCTGCGACATTCTATGGACAACTTTCTACTGTTAAATTAGGACGCAACCTTCTAAAATTTAAAAAACACTCTCCAACACACAGTCAAAAATCCTGTATTACGTCTCATTCGATGGGAAGAGTTATTTTGCGTCTTGAAGAATTAAAAGAGGATGATTTTACGCGTCCTTTTTACAAACTTCTTGCCCAAAAACTCAATTCTCCTTCCGAAATAGCTTTCCTATCAGATATGGCGAAGCAAAGAAACGGTCTAGATCTTGTCCTAGAAATAGGAAAAACGGCTTATAATCGCGGATTGGATGTTGCTTTAGTCGCCTTTCCTCTGGGAATCGTCCCTAGCGATATGAATCTTTCTAAAGATCAACAAGCCCTTGTCCATGCCGTTGCACGTCAAGAAAGCGGCTTCAATACCTTGGCAATCTCTGAGGCTAATGCCTATGGCTTGATGCAGATACTTCCTAGTACAGCCAAAGATATGGCGACCAAACTTGGTATTCCATGGGAACCTCGTAAACTTCTTGAAGATCCGAAGTATAATATCACTCTTGGTCTCCATTACTTAGAAGATAAAATAAGTCGCTTTGGTGGATCTTATATTCTGGGATTTTCTGCTTATAATGCAGGACCTAGACGCACCTCTATTTGGTTGGAACAATATGGCGATCCCCGTCCATATCCCCTTGACAAGGTTGTAGACTGGATTGAGACCATACCTATTGGAGAAACACGAAACTATGTTCAACGCGTTATGGAAAATTATCAAGTTTACAAAACTCTATTGGGCGAAAAATTCAGTATAGCCAGTGATCTTACCGCAGGAAGCCCAAAGTAAAAGGGACCGTTTTCATTCTATTTTGTTAGGATATTTCCCAAATTTTTCTTTGAAAGGGTATAATCTATTCAAAAACCTTTGGAGATATAGGGGAATATCCTGACTCATAAAATGAAAAATTCCTCCTTGAACGCAGAGAAATAAGGATTTTTATATTAAAAACAAAAAAGTAAGATACTTCGCAAGGGATTTTACTCTAAAGGCTTATGTCGCCAAGCGCATGATCGGAAACTATGGTATTAATATTTCAGGAGCCGAAGAACGATTGGCTTTATATTGAGGATAAAGATCGTGGTGAATTTTTTTTCTGGATGATCAAAGATAACAGCAAAATGCGATACTTTTCTGGAAACATGTTGGCTGCGAGAATTTTGTAATCATTTCCATAACATGTTACAGAAGACAGAAATAGCTATCTGTTTTTGAAATAAGAATTTGACCTAAAAGAAGAGAATGATCGGAATCTGAAGAGATATTGCGAGCATCTCATGAAAAATATTTCTTAGATATACTTTCAATCCTTCTCACGACAATTCCTCATCATAGAAAATTCCATCACTTTAGGGTGGATCAATGCTTGATTTCTTCCATACCATCTACAACGTTGATGGCATGGTTGAATATGGAATAGACTTGTTTTCCTATGGTATTTTTTCCTGAAATACCCAGACGCTTTCACAAAAAACAGCATAGACCTTTTTCTCTATAATATCATGAATTGACGGATACTTAAAAAACCAACTATAGTCTAATGACTGCATGTACAAATAAAAAGACACAATGAAATTTCCGCATTTATCTCCGTGCCGAATTCAATCTGGAAAGCCAAAAGCAGGATTGATACGCAAAATATTTCCGCAATAATAACTTTTGAAAGTATAATCATCCATGAAAAAAGAAGATCATCTTTTTCTCGTTGATGGATCTAGTTTTATATTTAGAGCTTTTTATGCAATACCACCTCTTCACCGCAAGTCCGATGGATTACCCGTGAATGCTGTTTCTGGCTTCTGTAACATGTTATGGAAATTATTACAGAATTCTCGCAGCCAAGATGTTTCCAGAAAAGTATCGCATTTTGCTGTTATCTTTGATCATCCAGAAAAAACATTTCGCCATGATCTTTACCCTCAATATAAAACCAATCGTTCTTCGGCTCCTGAAATGTTAATACCACAGTTTCCGCTCGTGCGCTTGGCAACACAAGCCTTTGGAGTAAAATCCCTTGAAATGAAAGGCTTTGAAGCTGATGATATTATTGCCACTTATGCTCGTTCTGCAGAAAAAAAAGGAGTTTATGTTACTATAGTAACCGCAGATAAGGACTTCATGCAATTAGTCAGTCCTTTAATTTGTTTATACGATAGCATCAAAGAAGAACGTATTGATATCGATAGTGTTATCAAGAAATGGGGAGTCCCACCGGAAAAAATGGTGTGCCTACAAGCACTGGTTGGTGATTCTTCTGATAATATTCCTGGTATTCCTGGCATAGGTTATAAGACAGCAGCGTCACTTCTTCAGGAATACGGAGATCTTGAAAGTATTCTTAAATGTGCAAATCAAATGACACAGAAAAAGAGACGTGAAAGTATTTTAGAAAATGCTGATATAGCACGTCTGTCTCGTGATCTCGTAAAACTCTGTACTGATGTTCCTATCACTGTTCCACTGGATCACCTTACATTAGAACCCCAAAACGGTTCCAAAATCATTGCTTTTCTTAAAGCCCTTGAATGTACGGCTCTCACAAAACGCGTTGCCAAAGCCTGTGATTGTGATGCAAATCATATCGAACCAGCATATCTAGAGATATCTGAAAAATGGAAAAAAGAGACCTCTATAGCGGAAAAATCTGCAGATCTTCTGGAAGAAAAAATATCAGAAAACACTCCTCATGCATTGGTTGTAACGCGCTCTGAAATTGTGGCTCAATCTCAAATAAACAACGATAGCTCTATCCAGATAATCAATGTTACGGATCTTAGAAAATGGGTATCTATACTCAAAGAATCCGGAACTATTTCCTTCAAAATGATCACAGATACAACTGATGCCTTATGCTCAAAACCCATTGGTATGGCGTTTAGTATCCTTAACAAAGATATTTTTCCTTCAAAGTTGGAAACTTCTACAGTTTATATCCCTTTTTCTTTTGAAGATGAGACGGAAGAAAACACCTCTCCTGAAAAACAATATATTCCTATCAAAATCGCTCTTGCACATTTAAAAGCTTGTTTTGAAGACGAAAAAATCCTCAAAATAAGCCATAACATTAAATACGATTTTCTTGTTATGCAGCGTTACGGAATCATGATTCGTAGCTTTGACGATATTAAACTCATCTCTTATGTATTGGATTCAGGACGCTCTGCTCACAATATAACCAGTCTTTCCGGAAAATACCTCTCTCATCAACTGATCACTCGCAAGGAAATTTTAGGAACAGGAAAATCTTCTATTCCTCTTAACAAAATTCCTATTTCACAGATACAAAGCTATGCTATAGAAAATAGCGACGTCATCTTTCGATTATGGCTTCTCCTTAAGCCAAGATTGATTGCCGAGAAACTACTCCATGTTTATGAGAGACTAGAAAAGCCGATTGTCACCGTATTGGCGGATATGGAATTTGAGGGTATCCATATAGATAAGGAACTTCTTTCTCAAAGTTCACATGAACTGGGAAAGGAAATTGCAATTCTAGAGGAGAAAATATACCTCGAATCTGGAGAAAAATTTAATATTAACTCCCCAAAACAATTAGGTGAAGTTCTCTTTGAACAACTCAAACTACCAGGCGGAACTAAAACAAAAACGGGTCAATGGAAAACTTCAGCGCAAAATCTTGAGGAAATCGATTGCGAAGAACAAAGATCTCTCGTATCAACCATTCTTGAATGGCGTCAACTCTCCAAGCTCAAATCGACATATACTGATTCTCTGCCTCACTATATCAATAATAAAACACAACGTGTGCATACCTTTTATTCTCTAGCCTCTACGACGACTGGACGTCTTTCTTCCTCAGAACCGAATCTTCAAAATAT